>DQBD01000193.1:0-2327 GCA_003526065.1 Gammaproteobacteria bacterium
GGCGCAGCACGTCGGCGTGGCGCACGCGCAGCGGCAGGCGCGCGACCCGACCGCCGAAATAGCGCCGATACCCGCGTCGCTGATCGAGCCCACGCCCCCGCGGTCCCAGTGAAAAGCGCCGCGTGTGCAGCAGCAGGACGTCGCCGGGGTAACTGCGGTGCACCCGGGTGTCGAGCAGGCACAGCAGCGCCACTTCGCGTCCGCGTGCCCGCAGCGCGTCGGCGATTTCCAGCGCCACCCGGCCGCCGGCGCAGTAGCCACCCAGACGCAGTGGACCGGTGGGCTGAAGGTCGGCGATCTCGGCGGCCAGTTGCACGCCCAGGGCACGCCGGTTGGCGGCGGTGTCTCCGGGCAGGCCGTACAGCGAGCGCATGCCGTAGACCGGGCGCTGCGGATCAAGGTGGCGCACCGTCGCAGCCAGCTCGGCATAGCCGTTGACCACCCAGAACAGGGGCGGCCGCGTGCCGTCCAGTCGCTGGCCGACCAGCAGCGCGTGCGGGTGGCTGCGCTCACCCCGCCAGCCGTGCATCTGTCGCTGCAACTCGGCCTGCAGGTCGTCGGGCAGCCGGCTGTCGGTCGGTGCCGTGCCGAGAAACATCGCCAGCTCCGCGCTGCACGGCAGGGATTGCAGGTACGCCAGCAGGGCCCGCGGGGTGGGATGGTCGTACAGCGCGCCGGCCGGCAGGGCGAGGCGGTATCGCGTCTGCAGCTCGAGCGTGCAGCCGACCGCGGTCAGCGAATCGCCGCCGAGGTCGAAGAAGTTGTCATCCATGCCGACCCGCTCGACGCCCAGCACGCGCTGCCACAGTTCCGTCAGGCGCTGTGCACTGGGCGTTTGCGGCGCCTGCCAGGATGTTTCATCCACGGTGGTGGCCAGGCGCTCGGTGAGCAGGCGACGCTGCACCTTGCCCGTGCGCCCGAGCGGCAAGGCATCGAGCACGTGGATGTGCCGCGGCAGCTTGTGCGCGGCCAGCCGCCGGGCCAGGAACTCGCGCAGCGCCGTCTCGTCCAGCGCCGCGCCTGGTGCCGGCACCACCGCCAGGGCCACTTCCTCGCCCAGTGTCGGGTGCGGCGCGGCGAAGGCAGCGGCCTCGGCCACCTGTGGGTGCTGCAGCAGGCAGCGGTCGATTTCCAGCGGGGCGATCTTCTCGCCGCCGCGGTTGATGATGTCCTTGAGCCGGCCGTCCAGAAACAGATACCCGTCGGCGTCCAGGTGGCCGCTGTCACCGGTACGCAGCCAGTCGCCGAAGAACGCTTTCTCGTCGGGTGCGTCGGTCTGCGCGTAGGCGCCGATCACGGTGTCGCCGCGGACGCAGATCTCGCCGGATTCGCCCGCCGCCGCCCAGGAGCCATCCGCCCGTGCGATGCGCAGTTGCGGACCGACCGGCAGCCCTACGGAACCGGGTTTCGCCCGGCCCGGTGGCAGGGGGTTGCTGGTGATCACGCCGGCCGTTTCCGTCATGCCGTAGATGGCGATCACCGGACAGTCGAAGGTCGCTTCCAGCTCCGCCTGCAGGCGTTCGGACAGCGCCGATGACACGCTGCGGATGAAGCGCAGCCGGTGGTCGGCGAGGCGCCGGGGTTCGAGCTGCGCCAGCGACAGCACCTCGCGCAGCATGGTCGGCACACCCTGGTACCAGGTCGGCCGGAACTCGGCGGAGGCGGCAAAGAACTCCCGTGCCGCGATGCGCTCGGTCACCAGCACCGAGCCGCCCACCGCCAGCGGCGCCAGCAGCAGGTCCACCAGGCCGCCGACGTGGAACAGCGGCAGCATGTTCAGGCAGCGGTCCTGCGGTCCCAGCGCCAGCGAGCGAACCAGGTTGGCGGTCGAGCACAGCAGCTGGTGGTGGCTGAGCGGTACCAGCTTCGGCTCGGCCGAGGAGCCGGAGGTTTGCAGCAGCAGCGCGGTGTCGCCCGGAGCGGGTGTGGCGTTGGCGACAGGCCGATCGGCCGGCGGCGGGTGCTCGAAACGAAAGCCGCCGGCCGGTTCCGGCGCCACACCGATGCAGGTCAGTCCAAGTGCCTGGCCGCACTGCCACGCCGGCGAATGCGGCTGCGCCACCAGCCAGCGGCTGTGGGTCCGTTGCAGGGCGGCCGTGAGTTCGGGCGCGGTCGCGTCGGGGTTGAGCGGTACGCAGCAGCAGGCGGATGCAAGCACCAGCGACACCGCGGCGGTGTCGGCGGACTTCGGGAGAACCACGGCAACCCGGTCACCCGGGGCGACTCCGGCCGCTCGCAGCGCGGCCACCTGCGCGGTTTGCACGGCGGCCAGTTGGCGATGACTGAGCACGCGGGATGGATGTGCCCACACGGCAGGGGCGGCGCCG
>DQBD01000193.1:2544-3627 GCA_003526065.1 Gammaproteobacteria bacterium
GGCGCGTCGCCGAAGCGGCGCGCGGAATTCGCGATCAGGTCACCGATCGTCCGCCATGCGATCGGGTCGTCGGGCATCACGACCAGCCGCCTCCCTTGCATACGCCAGCGCGGGGGGAGGCCGCGCGCTGGGGATCCGGTGCGGTCGAGACCTACTGCGCCGGTCGCTCGAACTGCGTTTCCTGAACCGTGCGCACACAGCCCAGACAGCGGGTCAAAAGACCCTGTGCGGGACCGGTGACCAGCTCGTTGGCGGCTTCCTTGACGTTGCCGCCGAGTGCCGAGAACGGCAAGGTGGCGACGAACAGGGCGCCGCCCAGCACGGTTGCCACGGCGTAGATCGGGCGCGCCACCAGGGCGTCGGCGACCATTTCCGCGGAGGTCGGTTCGTTGTCTACGCCGTGGCTGCGCACGTCGTCGAGCGTGCGAGCGAATCCACTGACCGGGTGTGCCAGGGCGACGGCCAGGACGGCGGTAAGGGCAAATTTGAACGCGGACATACCTGCTCCAGGGCGGCGTCCGCCGTGGGTCGGCGGACCGGTGGAAGATTAGGCACCCTTGTGCGGACGGTCAATCTGTTCGTTGGGCCGAGGCGGTCAGCCGCCACAGCATGCGTGCACAGATCACCAGCCCCAACAGGGCGCAGGCCAGCAGCAGTACCGGCCACAGCCAGCTGCCGGTGTGTTCCAGCAGCGTGCCGACCAGCGGCGGACCGGCCAGGATTCCCAGCCCCTGGCCGGACAGCGCCAGGCCCAGGATCGGCCCCGTCGCCGGTGGCGTCGGTGCCAGGCGCGGCGCCAGGGTGAAGATTCCCGTCGGTGCGATGCCAAGAAAAAAACCGTAGGCCGCCAGCAGCAGGTACGTGAGTGGTGGCGTGTGCGGGGCCAGCAGCAGACAGGGCATTACCACCAGCAGGGGCAGTGCCGGCAGCGCCAGCACGCCGGCCGGTGACCAGCCGCGCTGGATCAGCAGCCCGCCGGCGAGGTTGCCGGGAATGATGGCGGCCGGCACCAGGGCGCTGGCCAGGGCGCCGGCGGTGGTTCCAAGACCGAGGGTATGGGCCAGGTGCGCCGGCAGGATCAGC
>DQBD01000170.1:0-2178 GCA_003526065.1 Gammaproteobacteria bacterium
CCTGCCTGGCCGGCGCCGAGCGCTACGGCGCCGAGGCGCTGATCACCGCCAGCCCGCTGTGTGGCGGCCATCTGGCGCTGACCGCGGCCGGGCAGCTGCCGGTGTACGGCATCTGCGAGTTCATCGCCGCCCACTACGCCGTGGCGGGGCCCGAGGAGTGAGCTGGCAGGATGAGATCCGCGCGCTGCTGCCCGCCGGCCTGGCCTGGCACGAGCCGGTCGACACCCTCGCCTACCGGCGCGACACCTCCATCGTTGCACCCGGCCACCCGGACCTGGTGGTGCGCCCCCTGGACGCGCCCGGTATCGGCCGCGTGCTGGCCGCCGCCAGCCGGCTGAACGTGCCGGTCTACAGCCGCGGCGCCGGCTCCATGTACGCCGGTGGCGTGAACCCGCACGCCGGCGGACTGGTGATGGACCTGGGCGGACTCGACCGCATCCTGGACATCGACACCGTCAGGGGCGTGGTGGTGCTGGAACCGGGTGTCACCTTTGGCGCCCTGCTGGCGGCGCTGGAACCGTTCGGCCAGACCATCGGCATCGTGCCGTCCACCGGCGCCGCCGCCACCGTCGGCGGCGCGGTCAGCGCGCACGCGCTCGGCACCGGCTCGCCGCGCTTTCAGAGCATGGGCGACCAGGTGGCCGGACTCGAAGTGGCGCTGGCCGACGGCAGCTTCATCCGCACCGGCAGCGCCGCCGCGCACGGCGCGGGCTTCTTCCACCGCTACGCCATCGGCCCTGACCTGACCGGTCTTTTCATCGGCGCCGACGGCACACTGGGCGTCATTACCAAGATCGCCCTGTGGCTGCACCCGCTGCCGGCGCACCGCGAAACGGCGTGCCTGGGCTTTGCGGACTATCCGTCCGCCGCCGCGTTCCTGGGCGAGCTGCAACGCAAGGCACTGCTGGACAACGTCTGGTACGGCGCCGGCTACGACGCCATGGCCGTGCGCGGGCGGCTGCTGGGGGCCGATCCCGACCTCGACCCGACTGCCCTGCCGCGCTTCATGCTCGGTGTGGACTACGGCGGCGACGCCGACGCGGTGGCGCGCGACCGCACGCGCATCGAAGCACTGGCCGCCCACTACGGCGGGCAGCCACAACCGCGTTTCGACGAGATCTATTTCCACAACCTGCGCCGCGACGAACTGTACTGGTACTCGTACGCCGGTTACTTCGCCAAATCCCGCTGCGCCATGGTGATGGCCTCGTTCGCCACCGACACCCTGCCGGCGTTTCTCGACCAGGCGCAGCAGTGGCGCGAGCGCCATCCGCAGTTCACCTGGGCCAGCGCCACCGTGCTGTGCCGGCGCGGCCTGCACGGCGCGGTGCTGGCGTTCTACGACGAGCGGCAGCAGTGGCCCGAGGTGCAGGCGGTCATCGCCGGCTGCACCACCGAGCTGATGGCGCTCGGCTGCGTGCCGTACAAGAGCGGCAAGCTGTGGGCGGCGGAAGTGCGCAAGCTCACCGAGTACCAGCGGGCCGTCACGCGCATCAAGGCGGCGCTGGATCCGGCCGGCGTCCTGGCCCCCGGCAATCTCGGCCTGGACGCACGCTGACGCGGCCGGCCGACGGTTCGGGAAGCCGCGTTGTCCCCTGACGTCGCCGGCCGCCACTGCGTCGACGCCAGCGCACGACATGTTCAGCGCCCCCCGAAACGGCCCGGCGTTCTAAGCAGCCTGCCGGCGGAGTATCGTTTCCAGGCCGGCCGCTGGCCTGACGGCACGACCGGCAACACCACATAAGCACACTGGGCAACCGGTGGCCACGCCGGCTTCCGCTGCCTTGAAGGAGGAGACGACATGGCCGAATTCAGCCGCGCCGAGGCCAAGGCCTGGGCCAGACAACGGGTCCGCGACTTCTACGCCGCACCGATCACGCCGCTGACACAGGATTTCCAGCTCGACGAAGCCGGCATCCGCGAGAACATCGAGGCCTACATCGAGTGGGGCGTCGACGGCCTGGTCATCGGTGGCTTTGCCAACGAAACCTGGAACATGCGCCCGGAGTGGTGGTACCGCCTGCACGAGATCACGGCCGACGCCGTGCGCGGGCGCACCGATCTTTGGACCATCATCCTCGACCCCTGCGCCGAGGTGTGCATCGACAAGCTCAGGCACGTCGAGAAGCTCGGCTTCTCCGGCGCCGAGCTGATGAACCCGATGACCCAGCTGCGCGG
>DQBD01000170.1:2485-2745 GCA_003526065.1 Gammaproteobacteria bacterium
TACCGCACGCCGGTGTCGGGCAAGGTGATGGGGCTCGACTTGCTCAAGCGCCTGGTCGATATCCCGACCGTGGTGTGCACCAAGCAGGGCAACCTCAATCGCGCCGAGTCGCTGCTGCTGCGGCGCGAGCTGCGGGACGACTTCATCGTCTCGGACCCGACCGAACAGTTCTATCTCGACGACCTGCGCGAGGGCGGCCAGGTGCTGTTCGCCGAATTCTCCTACCTCATCTACGGCCGCAAGCGCTCGGTGCTGCGCTC
>DQBD01000170.1:3011-3601 GCA_003526065.1 Gammaproteobacteria bacterium
CTGCGCCCGATCTGGCACCTGTACGAGGACGCGTTCATGAACCCGCTCATCCGCACCGCGTCCTACGCCTCGCTGATGTCGGTGATCAAGATCTGGTGCGAGACACTGGGTCTTAAGGCCGGCCCGATGAAACCGCCGGTCGAGCACCTGCCGCCCGCCGACCGCGAGCGCCTGGTCGGACGCATCCAGGAACTGGGTCTGGTCTGAACCCCACTGGCGCCGGGGCATCCCCGGCGCCAGTGGGGCCCTCGCGTTCATCGGATGAAGGCTTGCCATTCATCCATCGCCCGCTTGACCTGCGGCAAGCCACCGCTGCACCCCGCCCGCACCATGCCGGTTGCACCACGCCCCGCGCGGGTACACCGGCACCACGCGCAAGCAGGAGGAGCGACGCGATGGCAGTCAGCCGCATCGGCTACATCAGCCTGTATGTCACGGACCTCGAGGCCGCCCGCCACCACTACCTGAACGTGGTCGGCCTGCGCGAAACCGACGGCGCCGGGCGCCTGTACCTGCAGGCTGCCGACAACCAGGACCACCACTGCCTGATCCTCACCCAGGCACCGCGTGCCGGGCTCGATCACGTCGCC
>DQBD01000142.1:0-10656 GCA_003526065.1 Gammaproteobacteria bacterium
CGCCTTGTTCTCGGTTTCCTGCCACTCGTTCTCCGGCACCGAATCGGCCACGACGCCGGCCGCCGCCTGCACCGACAGCGCATCGTCCTTGACGATGCCGGTGCGGATGGCGATGGCCAGGTCCATGTCCCCGGAGTAGCTCAGGTAGCCGCAGGCACCGCCGTAGATGCCGCGCTTGACCGGCTCCAGCTCGTCGATGATTTCCATCGCCCGCACCTTGGGCGCACCGGTCAGCGTGCCGGCCGGGAAGGTGGCGCGCAGCACGTCGAAATTGCCGAGTCCGGGCTTCAGCAGGCCCTCGACGTTGGAAACGATGTGCATCACGTGCGAGTAACGCTCGATGACCATCTCGTCGGTAACCTTCACCGAACCGGTCTGCGCGATGCGGCCGATGTCGTTGCGCGCCAGGTCGATGAGCATCACGTGCTCGGCCCGCTCCTTGGGGTCGGCCAGCAGCTCCTCGGCCAGGCGCCGGTCCTCCTCGGGCGTGGCGCCGCGCGGACGGGTGCCGGCCAGCGGACGGATGGTGACCCGGGTGCCCTCGGCGCTGGCTTCCTGACGCACCAGGATCTCCGGTGACGCACCGACCACCTGAAATTCGCCAAAGTCGTAGAAATACATGTACGGCGACGGATTGAGCGTGCGCAGCGCCCGGTACAGCGCCAGGGGCGATTCGGTGAACCGGCGGCGGATGCGCTGGCCGACCTGCACCTGCATCATGTCGCCGGCGGCGATGTATTCCTTGGCCTGCCCCACCGCCGCCAGGAAGTCGGCCTTGGCGAAATCGCGCTGTTCGGGAGCGATGCGCCCGGCCGGGCTGGCCGGTGGCGTCAGCGGGCTGCGCAGGCGCGCCAGCAGCGTCGCCAGCCGCGCCAGGCCGTGGGCATGGGCTCCCGGCTGCGCCGGGTCCACGTAGACGATGAGATAGATCTTGCCGGCCAGGTTGTCGACCACGGCCAGTTCTTCGGTGTGCAGCAGCAGGATGTCCGGCGTGCCCAGCGTGTCCGGCAGCGGACACTCGGCCAGGCGCGGCTCGATGTAGCGCACTGCGTCGTAGGCGAAGTACCCGGCCAGCCCGCCGCAGAACCGCGGCATGCCCGGCGGCACGAACACCCGCTCGCGCTGGCGGTAGCGCTCGATGAAATCCAGCGGGTTGCCGTCGTCGGTTTCCACCACCTCGCCGTTGTCGACCACCTCGGTGTGAAAACCGCGGCTGCGCAGCCAGCGCCGCGCCGGCAGCCCGATGAACGAGTAACGCCCGAAGCGCTCTCCGCCGACCACCGACTCGAGCAGGAAGCTGTTCGGCCCGGCCGCCAGCTTCAGGTACGCCGACAGCGGCGTGTCCAGATCGGCAAACGTCTCCAGCGTCAGCGGGATGCGGGTGTACCCCTCGGCGGCGAGGGCGGCGAAACGGGCTTCATCCATGGCGCGGGCGACGGGTATGGGAAAAGGGCCGGCAATGTTGGCTGCTTACCGCACCGTTGAAAAGTCTTGTCAACGATGCGGCGCCGCGCGCCCGGGATGGCGGAGGCGTCCACCGGTCGCCCCAGCTGCCCACTGGGTGGCACCGGTCACCGGCAGGCACCGCGACCGGACGACCTGAAGAACGGGCGCGAACGCCCTTTCTTTGGGCCTTCCTCAGCCCCCACCGCCAAGCTCGGCGCGCATGGCGGCAAGGGTGGCGTTGTAGTCGGACGTGCCGAACACCGCCGAGCCGGCGACGAAGGTATCGGCCCCGGCCCGTGCCACGGCCGCGATGTTGTCGATCTTGATGCCGCCGTCGACCTCGAGGCGGATGTCCCGCCCGCTGGCATCGATGCGTTCGCGCACCTGCGCGATCTTCGGCAGCGCCGACGGGATGAAGCTCTGGCCACCGAAACCCGGATTCACCGACATCAGCAAGACCAGATCCAGCCGGTCCATGACGTAGTCCAGGCACGCCAGCGGCGTGGCCGGGTTCAGCACCAGGCCCGCCTCACAGCCGTGCTCGCGGATCAGCGAGAGCGTGCGGTCGACGTGCCGCGAGGCCTCCGGGTGAAAGCTGATCAGGCTGGCGCCGGCGGCAGCAAAGGCCGGGATCAGCGCATCCACCGGCTCGACCATCAGGTGCACGTCGAAGAAGGCCTGCGGCGCGTGGCGGCGCAACGCCTCCACCACCAGCGGCCCGATGGTGAGGTTCGGCACGTAATGGTTGTCCATCACGTCGACGTGAACCCAATCCGCGCCGGCCGCCAGCACGGCGTCGATCTCGGCCCCCAGGCGCGCGAAATCGGCCGACAGGATGGACGGCGCGATACGGTACTGGCGGCTCAAAACGGCAGCTCCAGCCCCGGCCGCACGCGCGCGAACAACGCCCGGAAGGCGTCCTGGATACGGACAAGCGCGGCCTCGTCGTCGGCCTCGAAGCGCAGCACCAGCACCGGCGTGGTGTTGGACGGGCGCACCAGACCGAAGCCGTCGGCGTAGTCGGCGCGGATGCCGTCGAGCGTGCTCACCTCGGCGCCCGGGAAATCGGCCGCGTCGATCAGCTCCTTCATCAGCGCGAAGTGCTCGCCTTCCCTGAGCTTGATCTGCAGCTCGGGCGTGCTGGCCGAATCCGGAATCGCCGCGAAGACCTGCTCCGGCGTCTGGTCCTGGCGGCTGAGGTACTCCAGCAGCCGGCAGGCGGCATACACGCCGTCATCGAAGCCGTACCAGCGTTCCTTGACGAAGATGTGCCCGCTCATCTCGCCGGCCAGCGCGGCGCCGGTCTCGGCCATCTTGGCCTTGATCAGCGAGTGGCCGGTCTTCCACATCAGCGGCTTGCCGCCGGCGGCGTCGATGGCGCGCGGCAGGTGACGCGTGCATTTCACGTCGAACAGGATGGTGGCGCCCGGCACGCGCGAGAGCACGTCACGCGCGAACAGGATCATCAGCCGGTCGGCGAACACCACCCGCCCGCTGGCGGTGACCACGCCCAGGCGATCGCCGTCGCCGTCGAAGGCCACGCCAAGGTCAAGCCCGCGCGCGCGCACGCTGGCGATCAGGTCTTCGAGGTTCTCGGGCTTGGTCGGGTCCGGATGGTGGTTGGGGAAGGTGCCGTCCACCTCGGCGAACAGCGGCACCACCTCGCAGCCGAGCGCTTCCAGCAGATCCGGGGCGCTGGCGCCGGTGACACCGTTGCCACAGTCGACGCCCACCTTGAGCGGCCGCGCCAGCTTCACGTCGCCCAGAATCCGCTCGCGATACGGCGTGAGCGCGTCGGCCTCGCGCACGTGGCCGAAGCCGGACTCCAGATCGTCGGCCTCGATCAGGCGACGGATGCCGAGGATGTCGTCACCGGACAGCGTCTTGCCGGCAACGACGATCTTCAGGCCGTTGTAATCGGGCGGATTGTGGCTGCCGGTCACCGCCACGCCGCAACCGGTGTCGAACGCGAAGCTGGCGAAATACACCACCGGCGTCGGCACCATGCCGACATCGATCACGCCGCAGCCGGTGGCCGCCAGACCCCGCGTCAGCGCGTCGGACAGCGCCGGACCCGACAGGCGTCCGTCACGGCCGACCACCACCTCGCTGCAGCCGGCGCGGCGCACCAGCGTGCCGATGGCGCGACCGATCTGGTAGACACCGGTCTCGGTCAGGCTCTGCCCGACCACGCCGCGGATGTCGTAGGCGCGGAAGATTTCCTCCGGCGGCAGGTAGCGTTCGCTCATGGCAACCTCATTGTCTGGGGCCGCTCAGGCGCGGCCTGTGTGTCCGAATCCCCCGCCACCGCGGGCGCTGGGGGTGAAGTCCTGCACCACCTCGAAACGCGCCTGCACCACCGGCACCAGCACCAGCTGGGCAATACGCTCGCCGGGCGCGATGGTGAATGGCGCCGCGCCGCGGTTCCAGCACGACACCATCACCTCGCCCTGGTAGTCGCTGTCGATCAGCCCGACCAGGTTGCCCAGCACGATGCCGTGCTTGTGCCCGAGTCCCGAGCGCGGCAGCAGCACGGCGGCAAGACCAGCATCTGCGATGTGTATTGCAAAACCGGTGCCGATCAGCGCCGTGTCACCCGGCGCCAGCGTCAGCGGCGCGTCCAGGCAGGCGCGCAGGTCCAGGCCGGCGGCGCCGTCGGTGGCGTACTGCGGCAGCGGCAGCTCGGCGCCAAGACGCGGATCGAGAATCTTCAGCTCAACCGCGCGCATGCAGCCGCTCCGCAATTTCCGCAATCAGCGCGCGCGCCAGCGCCGCCTTGGAGGCGCGCGCCAGCTCGCGCTGCCCGCCCGGCCACAGCAGCGTGAGCGCGTTGTCGTCCGTTTCGAAGCCAAGGCCGGCGCCGACCGTGTTGGCGGCGATCAGATCAAGGCGCTTGTCGTCGAGCTTGCGCCGCGCGTAGGCGAGCACATCGTCCGTCTCGGCGGCGAAACCGACCGTGAACGGCCGGCGCTGCAGCGCGGCGACCTCGGACAGGATGTCGGGGTTGCGGATCAGCTCGACACTGAGCGCATCCCGGTCCTTCTTGATCTTGCGCCCGGCCGGTGCCGCCGGGCGGTAGTCGGCCACCGCGGCGGTGCCGACGTAGACATCCGCGGTGGCCACCGCCGACAGCACGGCATCGCGCATCTGCAGCGCCGAGCGCACGCGCTGCACCGCCACGCCGGACGGGTCGGCCAGCGCCACCGGACCGGTGACCAGCGTCACCTCGGCGCCCGCCTCGCGCGCGGCCTGGGCAATCGCGTAACCCATGCGCCCGGAGCTGCGGTTGCCGATGAACCGCACCGGGTCGATGTCCTCGAAGGTCGGCCCGGCACTGACCACCACCCGCCGTCCGGCCAGCGCGCCGGCACCGAACTGCGCCGCGCACAGCGCCACCAGTTCCAGCGGTTCGAGCATGCGCCCCTCGCCGACCTCGCCACAGGCCTGGCTGCCGCTGGCCGGACCGAACACGCGCACCGCGTCGTCGACGAGCTGACGCAGGTTGCGCTGCGTGGCCGCGTTCTCCCACATGCCGGCGTTCATGGCCGGCGCGATGGCCAGCGGTGCCCGGCTCGCCCGGCAGCAGGCGGCCAGCAGGTCGTCGGCAAAGCCATGCGCCAGGCGCGCCATGAAATCGGCCGTGGCCGGGGCAATCAGGATCAGGTCCGCCCAGCGCGCCAGCTCGATGTGGCCCATGCCGGACTCCGCCTCGGCACTGAGCAGCGCCTGGTGCACCGGCCGACCGCTGACGGCCTGCAGCGTCAACGGCGTCACGAACGCCGCCGCAGCGTCGGTCAGCACCACACGCACGTCGGCGCCCGCGTCGCGCAGGCGGCGCACCAGCTCCGGTGCCTTGTAGGCGGCGATGCCACCGGTCACGCCGAGCAGGATGTGTTTGTTAGCGAGTGCGTTCATGGTTGCGGCGGCAGTTTAGCAGCGCCATTTCGCCGGCCGCTCGAAAGCGGCACCGGTCACTGCAGCCCCAGGCCCACTCGCGGTACAAGCGTCACACGCCCGGATCGACGCGGCGCCGGCGGCGCCCATCCGGCGGGCAGGCCCGCCGTGACCCGCCCTCGCGACGGGTATGTCGGCCGGCCAACCCGGCAACGCGTTCAACTGGAGATGCAGCATGGGAATCCTCGACTGGCAGCCCGACGAGCGCCCGCGCGAGCGACTGCTGGCCAGCGGCCCGGGCGCGCTGTCCGACGCCGAGCTGCTGGCCATCTGCCTGCGCACCGGCGTGCGGGGTGAATCGGCCGTCGACCTGGCGCGCAACCTGCTGGCCGAACACGGCGGCGTGCGCGGGCTGCTGACCGGCGACCGCCATGCCCTGCTCGCCCGCAAGGGCCTGGGCGCCGCCAAGTACGCGCAGCTGCTGGCGGTGGCCGAACTCGGCCGCCGCTACGCGCAGGAGGTGCTGCGCCGCGGCGAGGCGCTGACCTCGCCGCAGGCGGCGCGCGACTATCTGGCCGTGCAGCTGCGCGACCACCCGCAGGAAGTGTTCGGCTGCCTGTTCCTGGACAACCGCCACCGGGTGCTGGCATTCGAGGAACTGTTCCGCGGCACCGTCAATGCCGCCAGCGTCTACCCGCGAGAAGTGGTACGCGCGGCGCTGCGCCACAACGCGGCGGCGCTGATCCTGGCCCACAACCATCCGTCCGGCGTGGCCGAGCCCAGCGACGCCGACCTCACGCTCACCCGGCGGCTGAAAACGGCGCTGGAACTGGTCGACGTGCGGGTACTGGACCACATCGTCATCGGCGACGGCCAGCTCACGTCACTGGCCGAGCGCGGTCAGGTGTGAGGAAGCGCCGGCCGGCGGCCCTGGTGTCGACTCACAGGAAACCACCATAGCTGCGCCGACGGCGCGGACGCAGCAGCGGCAGGACCAGCCCCAGCACGACGCCACCGGCCAGCACCCCGGCGCCGGTCAGAAACCAGCGCCTGCGTTCCTCGCGCCGCAGCTGACCTGCCTCGTCACGCAGGCCGTCCACCTGCGTCTGCAGTGCCTGCACGTGCTGCTGCAGCTGCGCATTCTGTCCAACCAGCTCCGCCGCCTGCGCGGCCGCCTCCTCCAGCGCCGGCTGGCGCGCCAGCAAGGCATCGTGCTCACGCTGCAGCCGGCGCAGCTCCTGCGCCGGGTCCGGTGGCACCCCTTCCGTGCGGGTGGCTTGTGCGGCAACACACGGCAACGCAAGCGCCGCGGCCAACGCAAGCGCTGGCAGGCGTCGGATGAAACTCATAGGCAGCAGGTCTCCGGCAGGCTCGACGGCATTCTAACAACCCGCCCGAAGCATCCAACGGCACCGTACAATGCCGCCGCTTCGCCCGCAGCCGCGGCCACCGCATGATCCGCCACGCCACGCTCGACGATCTGGACGCGCTGGTCGCCATCGAGGAGCGCTGTTTCGACAGCGACCGCCTGAGCCGGCGCAGCTTTCGTCACCTGCTGACCCGCGGCCACGCCATCACCCTGGTGGTCGAGCGCGACGCGCACGTGTGCGGCTACGGCATGGTGCTGTGCAACACCGGCACCTCGCTTGGCCGGCTGTACTCGTTTGCCGTCGATCCCGGGCGCCGGGGCCAGGGCCTGGCGCAGCACCTGCTGCTGGCCTGCGAGCAGGCGGCACTGGCGCGCGACTGCGTGACCCTGCGCCTGGAAGTGCGTCCGGACAACGCCGCCGCCATCCGCCTGTACGAGCGCAACGGCTACCGCCGCTTCGGCGTGCACGAGGATTACTACGAGGACCACGCCGAGGCACTGCGCTACGAAAAATCGCTGGCGCCGCACCTGCAGCCGGACCTGGCGGTGGTGCCGTACTACCAGCAGACGCTCGACTTCACCTGTGGCCCGGCGGCGCTGCTGATGGCCATGAAGGCGCTGCAGCCACGCCTGCACCTGGACCGCAAGCTCGAACTGCGCCTGTGGCGCGAGTCGACCACCGTGTTCATGACCTCCGGCCACGGCGGCTGCGGACCGTACGGCCTGGCGCTGGCGGCCTGGCAGCGCGGCTTCGACGTGGAAGTGTTCGTCAACGACGAGGGGGCGCTGTTCGTCGACTCGGTGCGCAGCCCGGACAAGAAGGCGGTGATCACCCTGGTGCAGGAGGACTTCCTGGACCAGCTGCGCGCGCTGCCGGTGCCGCTGCATCGCGGCGCGGCCAGCCTGGACCAGCTGCAGGCGGCCTTCGCCGGCGGCGGCATCCCCATCGTGCTGATCAGCTCGTATCGCATTTACCGCGAGAAATTCCCGCACTGGGTGGTGGTCACGGGCGTCGATGACCGCTACGTCTACGTGCACGACCCATTCGTCGACGAGGAGGCGGGCAAGACCCGCATGGACTGCATGAGCATGCCGATCCTGAAGAAGGACTTCCAGCGCATGGCCCGCTACGGCAAGGCCGGGCAGCGGGCGGCGCTGGTGATCCGCCGCCGCGCGCGGCGCCGCACCGTCCGGAGCTGACATGTCGGTGCACCTGGTCGTGGTCGAACACCGCCGTGACTGGCCGGCGCATTTCCCGCCGGCCCTGGTGGTCACCGTGCAGGACTACCTGGCCACCCCCGAATACCAGAAGCTGCGCGACGTGCGCGTGCTGAACCTGTGCCGCGGCTACCGCTACCTGAGCCTGGGCTACTACTGCTCGCTGCTGGCCGAGGCCCGCCGCCACCGGGTGATTCCGGCCATGCGCGCCATCACCGACCTGTCGGCCAAGGCCATCTACAGCCTGGGCGCCGAGGACCTGGACGCGCAGGTGCACCGCTCACTGTCGCGGCGCATCGCGCGCGAGGCCGGGCGCAGCGCATTCGAGATGGACATCTACTTCGGCCGCTGCGCCGACGAGGCGCTGCAGGACCTGGCCGAGGAAATCTTCGACCTGTTCCCGTGCCCGCTGCTGCGGGTGCAGTTCGAGCACGACAGCAAGTGGCGCATCAGCGCCATCCGCCCGCTGACACTGCCGGCGGTGCCGGCCGAGCGGCACGAGCTGTTCGTGGCTGCCTTCGAGACCTACGTCAGCAAGCGCTGGCGCACGCCCAAGGTGCGCGAGACGGCGCGCTACGACGTCGCCATCCTGCACGATCCGGCCGAAAAGCTGCCGCCGACCAGCGCCCGCGGCCTGCGCAAGTTCGTGCGCGCCGGCAAGAAGCTCGGCCTGTCGGTGGACCTCATCACGCGCAAGGACTACGGCCGCCTGGCCGAGTACGACGCGCTGTTCATCCGCGAGACCACCGCCATCGACCACCACACCTACCGCTTCGCCAAGCGGGCGCAGGCCGAGGGCATGGTGGTGATCGACGACCCCGACTCGATCGTCAAGTGCACCAACAAGGTCTACCTGCACGAACTGCTGTCCGCCAATCGGGTGCCGGTGCCGCGCTCACGCGTGCTGCAGAAGGGTCAGCTCGAGCACCTGCCGGCCGATGCCGTCAGCTACCCGGCGGTGGTGAAGATTCCGGACGGCTCGTTCTCGCGCGGCGTGCACAAGGCCGACAACCGCGAGCAGCTGGAGCAGTTCGCGCGCGCGCTGCTGCGCGAATCGGACCTGATCCTGTTGCAGGAATTCGTGCCGACCGAGTTCGACTGGCGCATCGGCGTGCTCAACCGCGAGCCGGTGTTCGCCTGCCAGTACTTCATGTCCAAGCACCACTGGCAGATCGTCAAGCACGGCGAGGGCGGACGCTTCACCGAGGGCGGCGCGCGCACGGTGGCGATCGACGACGCGCCGGCCATGGTGGTGAAGACCGCGCTGGCGGCCGCCAACCTGATCGGCGACGGCTTCTACGGCGTGGACCTGAAGCAGTTCGGCGAGCGGGTGGTGGTCATCGAGGTCAACGACAACCCCAACGTCGACCCCGGCGTCGAGGACGCGACGCAGATCGCCGTCGGTGAACACGCCGACGACGCCGCCGGCCGCATCGACCACGGCGGTCATGCCCAGTCCCTTGCGCGTCATCTCGAGCAGGGCCTCGGACAGGCTGGCGTTCTCGGGAACCGTCGGCAGGCGGGCGCCGCCGTGCATCACGTCGGCGATCTTCAGCAGCAGGCGGCGGCCGAGCGAGCCGCCCGGATGCGACATCGCGAAGTCTTCCGGCGTGAAGCCGCGGGCCTCGAGCAAGGCGACGGCGAGGGCATCGCCCATCGCCAGCGTGGCCGTCGTGCTCGCGGTCGGCGCCAGGTTCAGCGGGCACGCCTCCATGGCCACAGATACATCGAGGTGGACCTCTGCAGACTGCGCCAGCGTCGAAGCCGGCTTGCCGGTCATCGCGATCATCGGCACCTGCAGGCGCTTGAGCAGTGGCAGCAGGGTGACGATCTCGGCCGTTTCGCCGGAGTAGGAGATGGCCAGCACCACGTCCAGGCGCGTGATCATGCCCAGGTCGCCGTGGCTGGCCTCGCCCGGGTGCACGAAGAACGCCGGCGAGCCGGTGGAGGCCAGCGTCGCCGCGATCTTGCCGCCGATGTGACCGGACTTGCCCATGCCGATGACGACGACGCGGCCGCGGCAGTCCAGCATCAGCCGGCAGGCCTGGGCGAAGCGCTCGTCGACGCGCGGCAGCAGGCCTGCGAGCGCGTCGCGCTCGATCTCGAGGGCGCGGCGGCCCAGAGCCTTGAGGGTATCGACGTCCAAAGCGGTCGTGCGTCAGGTGCTGGCGGTGAGCGCGAGTATAAGCGTGTAGCCGCCGTAGACCGTCAGCAGCAGGCCGCCTTCGACCCGCTGGATGCCCGGCGGTGCGCCGCGAAAGCCGACGGCCGTGGCCCAGAGCATCAGCATCAGGCCGACCATGACCGGCAGGTCGCGCGTCAGCAGCATCGGGTCCGGGATCGGCCCCGGGGCGATGAAGGCCGGCGCCAGCAGGATGAACAGGATGTTGAACAGGTTGGAGCCGAGGATGTTGCCGACGGCGAGGTCGTTCTCGCCCTTGAGCAGACCGGTGATGCTGGCCGCCAGCTCGGGCAGGCTGGTGCCGACGGCGACGATGGTCAGGCCGATGACCAGATCGGACACGCCGAACTCGCGGGCGATGTTGGCGGCACCCCAGACCAGCAGCTGCGAGGCGCCGACCAGCAGCGGCAGGCCGACGGCGATCCAGCCGATCGCGCGGCCGCTGCCGATCGCGGGCGGCATCTCGGCCTGCTGCTCCACCAGCAGCGGATCGTCGCCCTGGGTGCGCGCGGTGCGCAGCATCCACAGCAGCATCGCGACGAAGCCA
>DQBD01000142.1:10826-12055 GCA_003526065.1 Gammaproteobacteria bacterium
AGCAGCATCGCGACGAAGCCGGCGGCCAGCACGGCGCCGTCAATGCGCGTCAGCGCGCCGTCGATGACGAGCAGCACCAGCAGGACGCTGGCGGCGACGGTGATCGGGATCTCGCGGCGCAGGACGCCCGAGGTGACGGCGATCGGCCGCACGATCGCGCTGATGCCGATGACCAGCGCGACGTTGCAGATATTGGAGCCGACCGCGTTGCCGATGGCGATGCCGGAGGCGTCCTGCAGCGCCGCCAGCGTCGACACGGCGACCTCCGGCATCGAGGTGCCGAAGCCGATGATGACCATGCCGACGACGAGTGGCGAGATGCCGGCCGCACGGGCGAGCCCGGCTGCGCCGAAGATGAAGCGGTCCGCGGACCAGACGAGCAGGATCAGGCCGGCGACGACGGCGGCAGCGGACAGCAGCATGGGGGTGCCTGGTGAAACGGGGCGGCAAGCTTAGCAGGCCGGTCCCCGCGTTCTCAGCCGTCCTCGCGCATGCGGGCGAAGGCATCGAGCGCGCGCTGCCGGCTGGCCGCCAGGTCGACGATCGGCGCCGGATAGTCGCGCGGCGCGGCGTCGCGCATCGTCCATGGCGCGTGAACCGCCTTGTCCGGCAGGTGCGCCAGCTCCGGCACCCAGCGGCGGATATAGCGGCCGCCGGCATCGAACTTCTGCGACTGCAGCACCGGATTGAAGATGCGGAAGTACGGCGCGGCGTCGGCACCGCAGCCGGCGACCCACTGCCAGCCGAGCGTATTGCTGGCCAGGTCGGCATCGACCAGCGTGTCCCAGAACCAGCGAGCGCCCTGCTGCCAGGGGATCAGCAGGTTCTTGGTCAGCAGGGACGCGACGATCATGCGTACGCGGTTGTGCATCCAGCCGCTGGCCCAGAGCTCGCGCATGCCGGCGTCGACGATGGGGATGCCGGTACGGCCGCGCTGCCAGGCCTGCAGGTCGGCGGCGTGATCGCGATCGCGGCGCCACGGCATCGCGGCGAAGGCGGCGTTGAGGGGCTGGTCCGGCGTCTGCGGGAAATGGTGCAGCAGGTGGTGGGCGAACTCGCGCCAGCCCAGTTCACGCAGGAAGTGCTCGGCGTCGTGTTCGGGCAGATCGCCGCCGGCCTGCGCCCGCCGCACCGCCTGCAGCACTTGGCGCGGCCCGATCTCGCCGAAATGCAGATGCGGGGACAGCCGCGAGCAACCGTCATCGGCGGGGGGGGCGCGGGGGGCGCCC
>DQBD01000115.1 GCA_003526065.1 Gammaproteobacteria bacterium
CGGGGGCGATCCCAAAATGCCAATCGCTGACTTGCCCGCATCCGCAGATGTATTTGTATCGCCCGTCATCACCTTCCGGGCGGCAACTCGCTTGATCGTTTAAGATGTCGCCGCAGGCCGGGCACTTGCACCAGCAGCCGCAAGCGCGCAACACAGCCGCTTCGCGCTTCTTCACCCGGCGGTTGTGCCTCCATTCGCGCAGTCGCCGAACCAGGCGTTCGAGGGGACGCAGAGACACGCACGCGCTCTTTTCAGTTTTCATGGCCGCGCCCCTCAACTCCAGCGTTATGCCGCTTGTGCATCTTCAAAGTCCACAAGCAGCCAGCGGTTCTCAGTAGTGCAGCCGTTTTCCTTCACTTTGTACTTGCCGGGACTGTGTTCGCAGATGCCTTCAATCACGCCTTGCTTGATCTTCGCGCCAACCGGCAATGGCGGTTCAGGCTGGTACTTTTCACCCCATTCTTTTTCTGCCTTACTGTGTAGCTCATGCACGATGCCGTACATCCCATCCAGCACTTCAACATCAGCCATCGTGAAATCCCAGCCAGCGCATCGGTCAAGCTCGCGTGCCAGCTCGTAGCCGTCCATGCCGTGCCGGTAGTGCTTGGCAATCGTTTCGGCGTCGCCATCCATCTCTGCGGCCACCTGTTGGGCGGCTTCCAGAATCATGGCCTCGGTAATCTTTGGTCGGTTCATTTCGGTGTCCTTTCAAGTTGGAGGCCCTCGGCGACCGCGGCGGCCGGCGCTGATTGCCGCGTTTCGGTGCTCACCGATCGTCCCGCTCCTGCCACACCAAATCCGCAAACCGCCGCAGCTCGGCCAGCTCCTCCGGGTGGATCTCAATGATCTCGTCCGCGCCCTCATCGATCGCGCGCCGAATCTCCATCACTCCGTCACTCCGTAGCGCTACCAGCGGCGCGGCCGGTGGGCGTGCCTGGCCCTGGCCAGGTTTGCACTCGTTTGCCTTGCCCGGGTCGGGCTCGGCAATCGCCCAGTGTCCGCCGATCAGACGGGCAACCTGGCCGTCACGCGCCAAGCGCGACAGCACGTCGCTGGCGCGCTTGGCTGTGCACCCGGCGGCCTCCGCCAGCAACGGCCGGGGCAGCGGTCCACGGTGCCGCAGCGCATCGAGGATTGCGGCGGCGTGGGTGCTCTTCCGTCCCTCGCGCCCCTCAGCCCTTTCGCCACCCTGGGCGCACGGCGGGCCGTCAGGCGCGGCCTTCGGGATGCTGTAGGCCACCCGTCGATCGCCCTCGCGCTCGCCGCGCTGGATCACGCCGTCGGCCGTCATCGCAGCCAACACATGGCGGATCGATGCGACCCCGTCAAACAGCTCCGACGCGGCTGCCAGCTCGGGCAACGTCAGTGGGCGCGGAGCCGCCCTCAGCACGCTCAGCAGTTCCTCGCGGAGCGCGCCGTTATCGATATTGGCCCGCCCGTTCATGGGTTCACCTCCTGCGATGGTTGTTGCGGCATGCCCTGGCCTCCCGGGTTCGGCGCGTCGGCCGCCGCGCGCAGGGCCGGGCATAGATCGCGGCCCGCTCGGCCGCCGCGTTCCCGCGCATCAAAGAGATCTGGCTGCTGTGGGTTCAGGGATGTCAGCCAGGCGCGGACGGTGTGGCAGTCGCTGTAGGCTCGCCGAGTTTGATGGAGCCCTTCGGCCACGGCCGCGTCGAGTGCGGCGCGCCGGGTCGGTGCGAAGTTGCCCCACTTTTCGGCGAGGCAGTATGCGCGGCCGCTGAACCCCTCTCGCCAGCTCAGTGCCCACATCCACCGCCCATCTGCGTGCTGGCCGAGCTCTATGGTCGCGGCTGCTCGGCGGCCGGCTGTCATGCTGATGCGGTCGGGGCTCTGGTGGAGGTCGGGGTGTCTCACGGGCCCGCCCCCCGCATCGCTGCGCTCTCGCCCGCCAGGGCGAAATAGGCGGCACCGTCGACGTAGTCGTCTGGGTTGTGGCTGCCGGCGGTGGCGCGTGCGGCCTTGAGGATGGCCATGAACAGCCAGCCGTCGCGCTCGTCGAGGCGGTGCCCGGCGATCGCGTTGAAGGCGGTGACGGTGCGAGCCATGCTGCGTTCCGCCGGCAGGTCTCGGGTGGCGGCCCGCTGTTGGATGCAGTGGGCGGCGGCGGCGAGGATCTCGGGCGCGGTGGGTTCGGGGCCGTCGTCGGGCCGGCGTGGCCCCGTGAGGGTAGAGCTGTGCGCGCTGTCGCCGATAGGCCGCTCGTAGATGTGTATGGCAGCAGCTCCGGAGCCATCCTCGCAGATGTGGCGCCAGCCGGCGCCAAGCAGGGCGCGGTGGATTTCGTTGCGGATGCCGAGCGCCGCGCCGCTGCTGTGGTCTGTGCCGGCGCCGAGGATCTCGTGGAGGAGCCACGCCATCCCGACGATATGCTTGTCGCGCACGAGGCGCAGCGTGGTTTCGGCGATGGTGGTCACTGGTCGGCTCCGGTCCGGGTTTTGCGGGGGCGCATGGCTGTCCGCCCCTCGGCCTCGATTTCTGCCTGGATGCGCCGGTAGATTTCTTCGCGATGCACGGGGATCTCGCGCGGCGCGAGGATGTCGACCCGGACGTTTCGGCCCCGGACCTGGCTGATCTGCACGATGATGTCATCGCCGATCATGATTCTTTGGCCCGGGTACCGTGTCAGTGTTAGCACGGTGAGACCTCCTTGGGCGGGGGGCTGTGTGGCTCC
>DQBD01000113.1:0-7166 GCA_003526065.1 Gammaproteobacteria bacterium
GTGGTTGTAGACGACGTCCAGCAGTGCCATCAGGCCGCGCGCGTGCGCTTCCTGCACCAGCGTCTTGAGCGCTGTCGGTGAACCGTAGGCGCTGTCCGGGGCGAACGGCAGCACGCCGTCGTAGCCCCAGCCGCGGCGTCCCGGAAAGTCCGCCACGGGCATCAGTTCCAGCGCCGTGACGCCAAGCTCGACCAGGTAGTCGAGCCGGCGTCGCACGCCGTCGAAGTCGCCGCTGGCCGTGAAGGCGCCGACGTGCAGTTCGTAGATCACCGCCTCGTGCCAGGGGCGCCCGCGCCAGCCGGCGTCCTGCCAGTCGAAGGCCAGGGGGTCGACCACCAGGCTGGCGCCGTGGACGTCATCCGGGTTGCAGCGCGAGGCCGGGTCCGGCACGCACAGGTCGCCGTCGATGCGGTAGCGGTAGCGGCTGCCGGCGCCGACGCCGGCGGCATGGGTCCGATACCAGCCGTCGTCGTGTGACGCCAGCGTCAAGCTGTGTTCGCCGTCGTCACCGCCGAGCAGGAGCTCGACCTGCCGGGCGCCCGGCGCCCACAGTCGGAAGTGCGTGCCGCCGTCGCCCGGCTCGGCACCGAAAGGCATGTGGTGAAAGCGTTTCATGACGTGATTCGGGGTGCGTCGTGGTCGACCAGCAGCGCCAGCGAGCGACCGGTCAGCGGGTAGCTGTCGTAACCGGCGTAGTAGCCGTCAGCGTCAAGTCCCTGGGCATGGGACGTGTCCAGCAGCACGTGCCAACGCCCGCCCGGGCGCGCTGCGGGCAGCTGGAAGGCCAGCGTGTCGTGATGGGCGTTGAACAGCACCAGGAAGTTGTCGTCGCGCAGCAGGTGGCCGCGGCGGTCGCGCTCGGTCAGCGCCTCGCCGGACAGGTACACGCCCAGACAGCGGGCGAAGTCGTGCCCCCACTCGTGGTCGCTCATGTCGGTGCCGTCCGGTTTCAGCCAGTGGATGTCCTTGATCTCGGCGCCGTGGATGGACTGGCCCTGGAAGAAATGCCGGCGGTGGAAGACCGGGTGGCTGCGGCGCAGCTCGATCAGGCGCTGCACGAAGGCCACCAGTTCGGCGTCGGTGTGTTCCCAGTCCAGCCAGCTGATGGCGTTGTCCTGGCAGTAGGCGTTGTTGTTGCCGCCCTGCGTGCGTCCCATTTCGTCGCCGGCCACCAGCATGGGCACGCCCTGCGAGAGCAGCAGCGTGGCCAGCAGGTTGCGTTTCTGGCGTGCGCGCAGGGCGTTGATGGCCTCGTCGTCGGTCGGTCCTTCGGCGCCGCAGTTCCAGGACAGGTTGTTGTCGGTGCCGTCGCGGTTGTCTTCGAGGTTGGCCTCGTTGTGCTTGTCGTTGTGACTGACCAGGTCGTGCAGGGTGAAGCCGTCGTGGGCGGTAATGAAATTGACGCTGGCGTTAGGTGTTCGGCCGCTGGGTTCGTAGAGGTCACTCGAGCCGGTGAAGCGCTGCGCGAACTCGCCGATCAGCCCGCCGTCGCCCTTCCAGTAGGCACGCATGGTGTCGCGGTAGCGATCGTTCCATTCGGCCCAGCCGGGCGGGAAGTTGCCGACCTGGTAGCCACCCATGCCCAGGTCCCACGGTTCGGCGATCAGCTTGACCTGCGACAGCACCGGGTCCTGGTGCAGCACGTCGAAGAAGGCACCCAGGCGGTCGACCTCGTACAGCTCGCGGGCCAGCGCCGAGGCCAGGTCGAAGCGAAAGCCGTCGACGTGCATTTCGGTGACCCAGTAGCGCAGCGAGTCCATGATCAGCTGCAGCACGTGCGGGTGCTGCATGTTCAGGGTGTTGCCGCAGCCGGTGAAGTCCATGTAGTAGCGCGGGTCGTCCGGCGTCAGCCGGTAGTAGGCGGCGTTGTCGATGCCCCGAAACGACAGCGTCGGTCCGAGCTGGTTGCCCTCGGCGGTGTGGTTGTAGACCACGTCCAGGATCACCTCGATGCCGGCCGAGTGCAGCGTCTTGACCATGGTCTTGAACTCGCCGACATGGCCGCTGGCGCTGTAGCGGTGGTCCGGCGAGAAGAAGCCGATGGAGTTGTAGCCCCAGTAGTTGCGAAGGTCGTTCTCGATCAGGCGCCGGTCGTCGATGAAGCTGTGTACCGGCAGCAGTTCCACCGTGGTCACGCCCAGCCGCTGCAGGTGTTCGATGACCGGTGCCGTGGCCAGGCCGGCGTAGGTGCCGCGCAGCGGTGCCGGCACGTCGGGGTGCTGCATGGTGAAGCCGCGCACGTGCAGCTCGTAGACGACCATCTCGTGCCAGTCGATGGTCGGGCGCCGGTCGTCGCCCCAGGAGAACGCCGGGTCGATGACGCGGCACTTGGGCATGCCCGCGGCGTTGTCGCGGCGGTCGAACGACAGGTCGGCCTGGCGGTGGCTGAGGCGGTAGCCGAAATGGGCGTCGCTCCAGCGCAGCGTGCCGGCGATGTCCTTGGCATAGGGTTCGAGCAGCAGCTTGTGCGGATTGAAGCGGTGTCCGCGCGCCGGCTCGTAGGGGCCGTGCACCCGATAGCCGTACAGCAGCCCGGGGCGCGCCTCGGGCAGGTAGCCGTGCCAGATGTGGTTGGTCCGCTCCGGCAGGGTGATGCGCTGCAGCTCGCGTCGGCCGCTGGGGTCGAACAGACACAGTTCCACCTTGTCCGCGTGTTCCGAGAACAGTGCGAAGTTGACGCCCTCCCCGTCCCAGGTGGCTCCGCGCGGGTATGGGCGCCCGGGCCACACGGCGTTGATCAGTTCAGCCATGAACGGCTCCTGTCGGATTGCGCGGCGATCGCCACGTTACGGTCGTACCGCGACAATCGGGCGACACGCAATCGGCATGCCAGGGAACGGCGGCCATTCACGGACGGGTGGCAAGCAGGTTCAGCAGGCCGGTCAGCGGGACGTCCAGCCAGTCGGGTCGGTTGTCGAGCTCGTAGCGCGCCTCGTACAGCGCCTTCTCGATCAGGAACAGGTCGATCAGGTATGCCGCGCAGGCGGGATCCGCCGGCCAGGTCGGGCAGCCGTCGATGGCCGACCGGTAGCCGTCCAGAAACGCCTGTCGCGCCTGCGCTTCCCAGGCGCTGGCCAGCGTTGCCATGTGCGCCGACTCGGCGGGTCGCTCGTCGGTGCCGCGCTTGACCGCCACCGCCGCCGCGTAGGCCAGTGAGCGCAGCATGCCGGCGACGTCGCGCAGCGGGCTGTGCTTGGCGCGCCGCTCGGCGAGCGGGCGCGCCGGCTCGCCCTCGAAGTCGGTGATCAGCACGTCGTCCTGCGCCAGCAGGACCTGGCCGAGGTGGTAGTCGCCGTGAAAGCGGCTGCGCATCAGGCCGTCCAGTGCCAGCGGCGGTGCGTGCAGCGCGCCGGTCAGTGCCTCGCGCCGGCTCAGCAGGGCTTCGCAGGCGGCCCGGGTCCCGTTCGGCAGGCCGGTTTCGTGGGCCTGCTCGAGGCGCTGGAGGGTGATTGCCGCTTCCGCGCGGACGCTTTCCACCCAGCCTGCCACGTCGGCCGGCTGCACCGGCTCGGGGTCGAAGGCCGGGTCGCCGGTGACGCGGGCGAAGGCGTGGTGCAGTT
This sequence comes from Gammaproteobacteria bacterium, assembly GCA_003526065.1. Next base: position 3,561 of record DQBD01000113.1, read on the forward strand.
CGGCGGTGCGCTGACCGAGCAGCCGCAGTTGCTGCGACGCCAGGGCATGCGGGTCGACGTCCGCCGCCGTGGCCGGTGGCGGCTCGGTCAGGAAGCGTTCCAGGTAGTCGACCAGGTGGCGCCAGGCCGAGCCCTGGTTGGCGACGAACGGTTGCAGCAGCGCCAGTGTCATGGGCGCCCCCGTGTCCGGAAGGTAGTCGATGACCCCGCAGACCGGCACGGCGTGGGCGAACGGCGACTGCTCGGTCAGGAAGCAGCCGGTCTCGACTTCCGGGTTGATTCCCTTTGCCAGGCGTCGATAGGCCTTGAGGAACAGCCGGTCCCCGAACAGTACCGAGGTGTTGCTCTGCTCGAGCGCCGGATGGTGCACGGGTTGGCTGGCGCCAGCGGCAAGGTCGGCCGGTGCGCCGATGGCGCGAAACCGCAGGCGGCCCAGTTCCAGTGGAGCCTGCGCGCCCGCATCCGTGCCGAGCACCAGCGCGCGGCAGAAGTCGTCGTCGCCGAAGGCGTCGTACAGAACGCCGATGCGGGCCTTTTCGCGCACCCGTGCCAGCGTCCACGGCAGCAGGGTGTGCAGGGTTTCGTCGGCGGTGTCGTCTTCCCAGGCGATGGCCAGCGGCAGAAAGTAGCTGTGTGGTTCGCCGTCGGTGAAATGCACGTCGAGCACGGTCACCAGCCAGCTGTCGCCACCGCTGCGCCACTCGCCCTGCTCGAGGATGTCGATGCGGGTGATGGAACGGCCCTTGTCGGCGAACCAGCGTTTGTCGCGCAGGTAGGGGGCCAGCAGGTCGCGTTGCAGCTGGCCGCGGCTGCGGCCGGCGATGGCGCGGCGTACCGCACTGGCGCCGGCGCGGGCCGACAGGAAGGTGCGCCAGCCTTCGGTCAGCACCAGTACCGGCAGTTCGTGTGTGGGCAGGTGGTCCTGGTGCCAGTACGGCGCCTCGGCGTCGCTGGCCAGGCGGAAGCCGAAATAGCCGTAGCCGCGCAGGGTCAGCAGGTACGGCAGGTCGCCGATGGGCGGGAAGGCGGTGTGGCCGAGCAGTTCCACCGGCACCCGGCCGCGGAATTCGGCGAGGTTCAGTTCCACCGGCTGCGCCTGGCGCGACAGGTTGACCACGCACAGGATCTTCTCGTCCTGCCATTCGCGCACGTAGGCCAGGATCTTGCGGTTGCCCGGTTCCAGGAAGCGCAGCGTGCCGCGGCCGAAGGCGCGGTGGTTCTTGCGCGCGGCGATCAGGCGCTTGAGCCAGTTCAGCAGTGATGACGGGCTGCGCGTCTGGGCCTCCACGTTGACGGCGTCGTACCCGTAGATGGGGTCCATGATCGGCGGCAGGAACAGCCGCTGCGGGTCGGTGCGCGAGAACCCGCCGTTGCGGTCCGGGCTCCACTGCATGGGGGTGCGCACGCCGTTGCGGTCGCCCAGGTAGATGTTGTCGCCCATGCCGATCTCGTCGCCGTAGTAGAGGATCGGCGAGCCGGGCAGGGTCATCAGCAGGAAGTTGATGAGGTCGATCTTCTCGCGGTGGTTGTCCATCAGCGGCGCCAGGCGGCGGCGGATGCCGACGTTGACGCGCATGCGCGGGTCGGCGGCGTACATGCTGTACATGTAGTCGCGCTCGCGGCTGGTGACCATCTCCAGGGTCAGCTCGTCGTGGTTGCGCAGGAAGATGGCCCACTGGCAGTTGTCCGGGATGTCCGGCGTCTGCGCCATGATCTCGACGATGGGGTGGCGGTCCTCCTGGGCGATGGCCATGTACAGGCGCGGCATCAGCGGGAAGTGGTAGGCCATGTGGCACTCGTCGCCGTCGCCGAAGTACTCGCGCACGTCCTCCGGCCACTGGTTGGCCTCGGCCAGCAGCATGCGGTTGCCGTAATGGGCGTCGATGACCGCACGCATCTGGCGGATGACGGCGTGCGTTTCGGGCAGGTTCTCGTTGGAGGTGCCCTCGCGCACGCACAGGTAGGGGATGGCGTCCAGGCGCAGGCCGTCGACGCCCATGTCCAGCCAGAAGCGCATGATGCGGATCACCGCCTTCACCACGGCCGGGTTGTTGTGGTTCAGGTCCGGCTGGTGCGAGAAGAAGCGGTGCCAGTAGTAGGCCCCGGCGGTGTCGTCCCAGGCCCAGTTGGATTTTTCGGTGTCGGTGAAGATGATGCGGGTGTCGGCGAACCGGTGGTCGTCGTCGCTCCACACGTAGTAGTTGCGCTTGGACGAGCCCGGCGGCGCCTGGCGGGCGGCCTGGAACCACGGATGCTGGTCCGAGGTGTGGTTGATGACCAGCTCGGTGATCACCTTCAGGTGGCGGCGGTGCGCCTCGCGCACGAACTGCTTGAAGTCGGCGCGCGTGCCGTACTGCGGGTCGACGTTGTGGTAGTCGGCGATGTCGTAGCCGTCGTCACGAAACGGCGACGGGTAGAACGGCAGCAGCCACAGCGTGTTGACGCCCAGTTCCTTGAGGTAGTCGAGCTTCTCGGTCAGGCCGCGGAAGTCGCCGATACCGTCCTGGTTGCTGTCGAAGAACGCCTTCACGTGCAGCTCGTAGATGATGGCGTCCTTGAACCACAGCGGGTCGTGCCACCAGTCGGTGTCGGCGGCGGCGGGATGGGTGTCGCTGGCCGTGTTCATTGGAAGTAGTCGAAGTCGCGTTCGCTGCGCAGGCGCCGGCGCAGGCGCAGGATGTGCACGGGCGCCGCCGCCGGGTCGAGCTGCACGAAGTTGCGCGCGCCCTGCCACAGGTAGCGCGCGCCGGACAGCAGGTCGTGCGCCTGATAGGGCCGCTGCGGGTCGATGCCGAGGTCGGCCAGCGGCAGGTCGATCCAGCCGGTCTGCGTGTGGTGCGGGTCGAGGTTGGCCACCACCACGATCACGTCGCCCTCGCCGTCGTCCGGTGGCGATTTGCTGAAGCACAGCAGCAGGTCGTTGTCGACCGGGTGAAAGCGCAGGCTCCAGTCCGCCTGCAGGGCCGGGTTGTCGCGCCGGATGCGGTTCAGGCGGGTCAGGTAGTCGCGCAGGCTGTCCGCCCGGGTCAGGTCCCAGCGGCGCACCTGGTATTTCTCCGAATCGCGGTATTCCTCGCTGCCCGGCTCGCGCGGCGCGTGCTCGCACAGCTCGAAGGCCGGGCCGTAGACGCCGTAGCTGGCCCCCAGGGTGGCCGCCAGCGCGCCGCGCAGCATGAACGCCGCCCGCCCGCCGAACTGCAGGAACTCGGTCAGGATGTCCGGCGTGTTCGGCCACAGGTTGGGGCGGAAGTATTCGCGCGACGCGTGCTGGGCCAGTTCGGTGAAGTAGTCGGTCAGCTCCTGCTTGGTGTTGCGCCAGGCGAAGTAGGTGTACGACTGCGTGAAGCCGAGCTTGGCCAGGCGGTGCATGATGCGCGGCCGGGTGAACGCCTCGGACAGGAAGATGGCGTCCGGGTGGCGGCGCTTGACGTCGCCGATCAGCCACGCCCACAGCGCGAACGGCTTGGTGTGCGGGTTGTCGACGCGGAAGATGCGCACGCCCTGTTCGAGCCAGAAGTTCGTGACGCCCAGCAGTTCCTGCCACAGGGCCTGCCAGTCGTCGGTCTCGAAGTCGAACGGGTAGATGTCCTGATATTTCTTGGGCGG
>DQBD01000113.1:7358-7533 GCA_003526065.1 Gammaproteobacteria bacterium
TGTCCTGATATTTCTTGGGCGGGTTCTCCGCATACTGCACGGTGCCGTCCGGTCGCCAGCGGAACCAGGCCGGGTGCTCGCCGACATAGGGATGGTCCGGCGCGCACTGGAAGGCCAGGTCCATGGCCAGTTCGATGCCGTGCTCGCGGGCCCGCGTCAGCAGGCGGCGGAAGTC
>DQBD01000113.1:7750-7993 GCA_003526065.1 Gammaproteobacteria bacterium
GCGTCAGCAGGCGGCGGAAGTCGTCCAGCGTGCCCAGCTGCGGGTGCACGGTGGTGTGGCCGCCCTCGGCGGCGCCGATGGCCCACGGACAGCCGGGGTCGTCCGGTCCGGCCACCAGGGTGTTGTTGGGGCCCTTGCGAAAGGCGCGGCCGATGGGGTGTATCGGCGGCAGGTACAGCACGTCGAAGCCCATGGCGGCGATGTCCGGCAGGCGCTGTTCGGCGCCGGCCAGCGTGCCGTGGC
>DQBD01000113.1:8278-8404 GCA_003526065.1 Gammaproteobacteria bacterium
CGCGGGAACAGCTCGTACCAGGCGGAAAAGCGTGCCCGCACGGGTTCGGCCCACACCGTCAGCACGGGCGCATGGGTGGCGGCGAAGCGCCGTTCGCCGTGACGGGCCATCAGCGCCAGCAGTTCG
>DQBD01000021.1:0-2235 GCA_003526065.1 Gammaproteobacteria bacterium
ACCATGCAGCCGATGTTGCCGTCCAGCGCCACGTAGCTGATGTCGTGCTCGCGGGCACGGTTCTCTTTCTCGTCCTCCTGCGAGGCATCGCGCATGGCGCCCAGCCGCGGCAGGCGATACAGGGCGTTGTCGTCGATGTTGATCTTGCCGTCCAGGCAGACCAGACGACCGTCACCGGTCACCACCAGCGGATTGACCTCCAGCAGCGCCAGGTCACAGTCGACGAACATGCGCGCCATGCCGGTCATCAGGGTGGTGAACTGCTTGATCTGGTCGCCGCTCAGGCCAAGCCCGAACGCGAACTGCCGGCACTGGTACGGTTGCACGCCGACGATCGGATCGACCTCGGTGGTGAGGATCTTTTCCGGCGTCTCGGCCGCCACCTTCTCGATTTCCACGCCGCCCTCGGTGGACGCCATGAACACCACCCGCTGGCTGGCCCGATCGACCACCGCGCCCAGGTAAAGCTCGCGGGCGATCTGGCTGACTTCCTCTACCAGCACGCTGTTCACCGGCTGGCCCTCGGCCGTGGTCTGGTAGGTGACCAGGCGGGTGCCAAGCATGGCCTCGGCGGCCTGGGCCACTGCGTCGGGGCTGTCCACCAGCTTCACGCCGCCGGCCTTGCCACGGCCACCGGCGTGCACCTGGGCTTTCACCACCCAGCGGCTGCCGGGGATGCGCCCGGCGGCAGCCTGGGCAGCCTTGGGGCTGTCGGCCACCTCGCCTTGCGGCACCGCGATGCCGTAGTCGGCAAACAATTGCTTGGCCTGATATTCGTGCAGGTTCATGGATTTACTCTTTCCCTTGGGGTCGGGGGAAACGGTCTCCGGCCACGTCCCGGACAGCCGTTCCGAACTGCTGACATGCCGTCAATGCGTCTTGTACGGCGCCGCCGCTGCGCGGCCAGCCGCTTCAGACGTGTATTGCCCGCCGGTGGGCCGCCAGCGCCGCCTCGTGCAAGGCCTCCGACAAGGTCGGATGCGCATGAACGATGCGCGCGATGTCTTCCGCACTGGCGCAGAACTCCATCGCCACCACGGCCTCGGCAATCAGTTCCGAGGCATGGGGGCCCATGATGTGCACGCCCAGCACGCGGTCGGTTTCGGCATGGGCAAGCAGCTTCACCTGCCCCTGCGCGGCCTCCATGGCGCGCGCCCGACCGTTCGCCTGGAACGGGAACACGCCCACCGTATACGGCACACCCTCGGCCTTGAGGGCCTGCTCGGTGCGACCGACCCAGGCGATTTCCGGCCAAGTGTAAATGATCCACGGGATGGTCCCGTAATCGACGTGGCAGTGCTGGCCGGCGATGCCCTCGGCCACGGCGATGCCGTCTTCCGACGCCCGGTGCGCCAGCATCGGCCCGCGCACCACGTCGCCGATGGCATACACCCCGCGTGCTGCGGTGCAAAAACGCTGGTCCACCTGGATGAAGCCACGCTCGTCGCATGCGACACCCGCCGCCTCCAGCCCCAGGCCGTCGGTCACCGGCTGACGGCCAACCGCAACGATCAAGCGGTCGAACTGCGCCTGCTGGGCACCGTCCTTGTCCTCGAAGTCCACCGTCACCGCGTCGGCGCCCGCCTTGGCGGCCGTCACCTTGGCGCCCAGACGGATGTTCAGCCCCTGGCCGGCGAACGCCTTCTGTGCCTGCGCTGCGATGGCCCGGTCGGCCGCCGGCAGGAAGTCCGGCACCGCCTCCAGCAACGTCACGTCGCTGCCCAGGCGCGCCCACACGCTGCCAAGCTCGAGACCGATCACGCCGGCTCCGATGATGCCGAGCCGCGCCGGGATCTCGGTGAAGTCCAACGCGCCAGCCGAGTCGACGATGCGCTCGCCATCCACTGGCGCCACCGACAACGGCGTCGGCCGCGAGCCGGTGGCTATGATGATGTGCTCGGCCGCCACCGTCTGGCTGGCGCCGTCGCCACCGGCGACCTCCACCTTGCCGTCGCCGGCCAGGCGCGCGCTGCCCTGCAGCCAGGTCACGCCGTTTTTCTTGAACAAACCGGCGATGCCGCCGGTGAACTGGCTCACGATCTTGTCCTTGCGCGCCACCATGGCCGCCGGATCGATGCCGACCTCGCCGACCTCGATGCCATGCGCCGCCAGATCGTGACGGGCGCGGTGGTACTGCTCGGACGACTCCAGCAGCGCCTTGGACGGGATACAGCCGACGTTCAGACAGGTGCCGCCAAGTGCCGGCTTGCCTTCCTTGCCGATCCAGCGCTCGAC
>DQBD01000021.1:2510-3943 GCA_003526065.1 Gammaproteobacteria bacterium
CCCCCTTACAGGCTGAGCAGCAGGCGGGCCGGGTCTTCCAGTGCCTGCTTGATGGTGACCAGGAACTGCACCGCCTCACGGCCGTCGATCAGCCGATGGTCGTAGGACAGCGCCAGATACATGATCGGACGCACCACCACCTGGCCATCCTCGACCACGGGCCGCTCGACGATGTTGTGCATGCCCAGAATGGCGCTTTGCGGCGGATTCAGAATCGGCGTCGACAGCATGGAACCGAAGATGCCGCCGTTGGTGATGGAGAACGTGCCGCCGGTCAGGTCGTCCAGCCCCAGCTTGTTGTCGCGGGCGCGCACACCGAAATCGCCAATGGCCTTCTCCACGTCGGCGAAGGACAGCTGGTCGGCATCGCGCAGGATGGGCACCACCAGCCCACGCGGGCTGCTGACGGCGATACCGATGTCGAAGTAGCCGTGATAGACGACGTCGCCACCGTCGATCGAGGCATTGACGACCGGGAACTTCTTGAGCGCCTGCACCGCCGCGTGCACGAAAAATGACATGAAGCCGAGCTTGACGCCGTGCGCCTTCTCGAATGCGTCACGGTGCCGGGCCCGCAGGTCCATCACCGGCTTCATGTTGACTTCGTTGAAGGTGGTCAGGATGGCGGCCGTGCGCTGGGCATCGATCAGCCGCTCGGCAATGCGCTGGCGAATCCGCGTCATCGGCACGCGCTGCTCGGCACGGGGACCGGCCTCCACCGCCGGGGCGGGAGCCTCGGCCTGGGGCGCCTTCTGCGCCGCCGCCAGCACGTCCTCCTTGATCACACGGCCGTCACGGCCGGTACCGGTCAGCGTGGCGGTGTCCACACCATGCTCCGCGGCCAGCTTACGCGCCGCCGGGCTGGCGGCCGGGGACTCCGGCGCCGGGCGTATTTCCGGGGTTTCCTGTGGCGGCTCGGCCAGCGGAGCCTTGTCCGCGGACGCGCCCGGACTTGCCTCGGTATCGACCGTGGCCAGCAACTCGCCGGCCTGCACGGTGGCTCCGTCGGGCTGGTGCACGGAGGCAAGCACGCCGTCAGCCGGCGCCACCACTTCCAGCACAACCTTGTCCGTCTCGACGTCGATCAGCGTCTCGTCACGCCGCACCGCCTCGCCGGGTTGCTTCTTCCACTGCAACAGCGTGGCCTCGGCCACCGATTCCGGCAGCACCGGCACCTTGATTTCGATCTGCATGTCAAACCCGGGAATGGTTGTAATTGAACTTAGGTTAGGCGGATTTCTGCTTGCGTTTCACGGCCGTAATGGCTGGCGCAAGCGCCTCGCTCACAAGCGCCTGCTGCTGTGCCTGGTGCAGCGCGTAACTGCCGCAGGCCGGCGCCGCCGACCGCGGCCGGCCGACGTACCGCAGGCTCTGACCGGACGCCAACGCGTCGGCCAGCTTGTGGCGGATCTGGTACCAGGCGCCCTGGTTCT
>DQBD01000070.1:0-2430 GCA_003526065.1 Gammaproteobacteria bacterium
AACCGGAGGTTCAGATGAACGTGTCACGGAAACTCATTCTTCCGCTGCTGCTGATGTTCATGGTCCCGCTGGCGTTTGTGGGACTGGCCGGCAACGCCCACGCGGCCACCGCCGAGGAACTGGAAAAAGACGCCGAGCTGGCGCTGGAGCGGCTGGTGGGCAGCAACCCGGTGGCGGAAAAGCTGGCGGGCAGCGCCAAGGCCACGCTGATCTTTCCCAACATCGTGAAGGCCGGCCTGGTGTTTGGCGGCAGCTACGGTGAGGGGGTGCTGATGGTGGACTCCCGGGTCGAGGGTTACTACAACTCGGTGTCCGGGTCGTGGGGCCTGCAGGCCGGGGCGCAGTCCTACGGTTACGTGGTGTTCCTGATGACCGACGCGGCGCTGAACCACCTGCGCGAGACCAACGGCTGGGAGCTTGGCGTCGGGCCGACGGTGGTGCTGGTGGACGAGGGGGTGGCAAAGAACCTGTCCACGTCCACGCTGCAGGATGATGCGTATGCCTTCATCTTCAGCCAGCAGGGGCTGATGGCGGGCATCACCATCGAGGGCACGAAGATCTCCCGCATCGCCCGCTGACGGCGGTCGGTGCGGGCCGCCGGGCGGGCACGGTTGTGTGTCCGCCCGGCGGTGTTTTCTTGCCGGTCAGCGCACCGTCGGCAGCCGCTGCAGGGCGTCGGCGATGGCGGCTTCGGGGTAGTCGTAGTCGCGCAGCTCGCCGGCGAAGTAGCGGTCGTACGAGGCCATGTCGAAGTGGCCGTGGCCGGACAGGTTGAACAGGATCACCCGCGGCTGGCCGCTGTGCCTGGCTTCCAGGGCCTCGTCGATGGCGGCGCGGACGGCGTGGTTCGATTCCGGCGCCGGGATGATGCCCTCGCTGCGGGCAAACAGCACACCGGCCTCGAAGGTGGCCAGCTGCGGCACGGCGCGTGCCTCGACGATGCCCTCGTGCACCAGCTGCGCCACCAGCGGCGCGCTGCCGTGGTAGCGCAGGCCGCCGGCGTGGATGCCCGGCGGCACGAAGTCGTGGCCCAGGGTGTACATGCGCATGATGGGCGTCAGTCCGGCGGTGTCGCCGTAGTCGTGGGCGTAGGCGCCGCGGGTCAGCGTGGGGCAGGAGGCCGGCTCCACCGCCAGCAGGCGCACGGCGCGGCCGGCCGCCTTGTCGGCAACGAAGGGAAACGCCAGCCCGGCAAAGTTGGAGCCGCCGCCGCAGGGGGCGATGACGACGTCCGGATAGTCGCCGGCCAGGGCCATCTGCTCCCTGGCCTCCAGGCCGATCACCGTCTGGTGCAGCATGACGTGGTTCAGCACCGAGCCGAGGGCGTAGTTGGTGTCGGCGCGGGCGGCCGCTTCCTCCACTGCCTCGCTGATGGCGATGCCGAGCGCGCCCGGCGACTCCGGCTGCGATTCCAGCACCGCCCGGCCGGCGGCGGTGTGCGGGCTGGGACTGGCGATGACCTCCGCGCCCCAGGTCTGCATCATCGAGCGGCGGTGCGGTTTCTGGTCGTAGCTGACGCGCACCATGTACACGCGCACGTCGACGCCCAGCATCTGGCCCGCCATGGCCAGCGAGGAGCCCCACTGCCCGGCACCGGTTTCGGTGGTCAGGCGCCGCACGCCGGCCTGGGCGTTGTACCAGGCCTGTGGCACGGCGGTGTTGGGCTTGTGCGAGCCGGCCGGGCTGACGCCCTCGTACTTGTAGTAGAGCCGTGCCGGCGTATCCAGCGCCCGTTCCAGGCGGTGCGCGCGGTACAGCGGTGCCGGCCGCCACAGGCGGTAGATGTCGCGCACCGCGTCCGGTATCGGCACCCAGCGCTGGGTGCTCATCTCCTGCGCGATCAGCGCCGGCGGAAACAGGGCTTCGAGCGCCTGCGGCGTCAAGGCGCTGCCGTCCGGCGCGCGCGGCGGCTCGGGCGGTCGCGGCAGGTCGGCCACCACGTTGTACCAGTGGTCCGGGATGGACGATTCGGGCAGCAGGAACTGGGTGTCGGTCATGGCATCTCCCCTCGTTGGACGTGCGCACCGTACGCCGGACCGTGGCGCGGCGGACGCATTGCCGGCGTGGCCGGCGCTGTGCTATGGTTCGCGCCCTTTTTAGGCGCGTAGCTCAGTTGGTTAGAGCACCACCTTGACATGGTGGGGGTCGTTGGTTCGAGTCCAATCGCGCCTACCAGATTCAGTGTCCGCCAGGACACGACGGAACAAGGGCCTTCGGGCCCTTTTTTCGTTTCTGCCTTCCGCATTTTTGCCGACCGCTCACCCTTGCCCGGCGAGGCCGCGGCGAGTGATTTCTGTCATACGACCCGTCGCCGCCCGGCGTTATGGTGGGTGGCGGTGCACTGTCGGGTGCTCCGAGTGCAGCACAGCGGAGTGAGCGGTCATGAACGACATCACCCTGGCGGGCGCAACGCCCACCACCCTGTCCAGC
>DQBD01000070.1:2709-6731 GCA_003526065.1 Gammaproteobacteria bacterium
CGTGCGCACATCAAGCGGCGCCTGCTCGGCCACTGGGGCACCACACCCGGCCTGAACTTCATCTACGCCCACCTGAACCACCAGATTCAGGACAAGGACCTGCAGATGCTGTACATCACCGGGCCCGGTCACGGCGGCCCGGCGCTGGTGGCCTGCACCTGGCTGGAGGGCAGCTACAGCGAGATCTACCCGGACGTGTCGCAGGACCGCGCCGGCATGCGGCGGCTGTTCAAGCAGTTCTCGTTTCCGGGCGGCGTGCCCAGCCACTGCGCGCCGGAAACGCCCGGCTCCATCCACGAGGGCGGCGAGCTGGGCTACTCGCTGGCCCACGCGTTCGGTGCCGCCTTCGACAACCCGGAGCTGATCGTCGCCTGCGTGATCGGCGACGGCGAGGCCGAGACCGGCCCGCTGGCCGCCGCCTGGCACTCGAACAAGTTCCTGGACCCGGTCGGCGACGGCGCGGTGCTGCCCATACTGCACCTGAACGGCTACAAGATCGCCAACCCGACCGTGCTGGCGCGCATCGACACCGCCGACCTGGCGGCGCTGCTGCGCGGCTACGGTTACGAGCCGCTGTTCGTGGAAGGGCACGAGCCCGAGGCCATGCACCGGCAGATGGCGCAGACGCTGGACTACGCCATCGGACGCATCAGGGCCATCCAGCAGCGCGCCCGGGTGGACGGTGTGCGCGAGCTGCCGCGCTGGCCGGCGATCGTGCTGCGCACGCCCAAGGGCTGGACCTGCCCGGCCACCATCGACGGTCTGCGGGTGGAGGACTACTGGCGCGCCCACCAGGTGCCGTTTGCCGACTTCGATGCCCATCCCGGGCACGTGCACAGCCTGGAGGCGTGGCTGCGCAGCTACCGGCCGGAAGACCTGTTCGACGCCGACGGCCGCCCGTGCGAGGCGGTGCGCACCCTGGCGCCGGCCGGCGCGCGGCGCATGGGCATGATCCCGCAGGCCAACGGCGGTCTTCTGCTGCGCAAGCTGCGCCTGCCGGACTTTCGCGACTTCGCCGTGGCGGTGCAGCGGCCGGGCGCCGACACCGGCGAGGCCACGCGGCGCATGGGCGATTACCTGCGCGAGGTGATGCGCCTGAACCTGGCGGCGCGCAATTTTCGCGTCATGGGACCGGACGAGACGCAGTCCAACCGCCTGGGCGCGCTGTTCGAGGTGACCGGGCGCAGCTGGCAGGCGCCGCGGTTCGACTACGACGATCACCTGACGCCGGACGGACGGGTGATGGAGATCCTGTCCGAGCACACCTGCCAGGGCTGGCTGGAGGGCTACCTGCTCACCGGCCGGCACGGGCTGTTTTCCTGCTACGAGGCGTTCATCCACATCGTCGATTCGATGTTCAACCAGCACGCCAAGTGGCTGAAGGTGGCCCGCCGGCTGGACTGGCGCCGGCCGATCGCCTCGCTGAACATCCTGCTCACCTCGCACGTGTGGCGGCAGGACCACAACGGGTTCTCGCACCAGGACCCGGGCTTCATCGACCATGTGGTCAACAAGAAGGCCGACATCGTGCGCGTGTACCTGCCGCCGGACGCCAACAGCCTGCTGTACGTGACCGACGCGTGCCTGCGCTCGCGCGACCGGGTGAACGTGATCGTCGCCGGCAAGCAGCCCTCGCCGCAGTGGCTGGACATGGACGCTGCCATCAAGCACTGCAGCGCCGGCATCGGCATCTGGGAGTGGGCCAGCAACGACGACGGCAGCGGTCCGGACGTGGTGCTGGCCTGTGCCGGCGACGTGCCGACCATCGAGACCCTGGCGGCGGTGGAAATCCTGCGCCGCGAGGTGCCCGAGCTGCGCGTGCGGGTGGTCAACGTGGTGGACCTGATGACGCTGCAGCCGCACGGCGAGCATCCCAGTGGCCTCAGCGACCGCGACTTCGACGGCCTGTTCACCACCGACAGGCCGGTGGTGTTCGCCTTCCACGGCTACCCGTGGCTGATCCACCGCCTGTGCTACCGGCGCACCAATCACCCGAACCTGCACGTGCGCGGCTACAAGGAGGAAGGCACCACCACCACGCCGTTCGACATGGCGGTGCTCAACGACATCGACCGCTTCCACCTGGTGATGGACGTGGTCGACCGGGTGCCGAAGCTCGGCTACCGGGCGGCGTACCTGAAGCAGGCCATGCGCGACCGGCTGATCGAGCACAAGGAGTACATCGTCGTGCACGGCGAGGACATGCCGGCGGTGCGCGACTGGCGCTGGTCGGCCCAGGCCGGCCAGGATGCCTGAGCCACCCCCCACTTCGAGGTTCCCGGGCATGATCGAGCCACTGCTGCTGACCACGGTGCAGGTGTCCACCTTCGACGGCGAGCGCTCGCTGTCCGGTGCCAGCGGGTTTTTCTTCGAGCGCGACGGGCGGGTGTTTCTGGCCACCAGCCGGCACGTGGTAATCGACGCGCCCAGCGGGCACGTGCCCAGCCACCTGCGGATCGAGTACCACAACAACCCGCAGAACCTGGCGCAGTCGACGGTGCTGTCGGTGCCGCTCTACAACGACGGCGCGCCCCTGTGGCGGCAGGGCACCGACGGCGGCGGCGAGGTGGACGTGGCGGCCATCGAACTGGACCGCCAGGCGCTCGGCGCGGACGCACCGCTGTGCGCCTTCACGCCGGATCACCTGCAGGATTCGCTGGCCGACATCGAGGTCGGTACCTCGGTGCTGGTGGTGGGCTTTCCGCTCGGTTTCCACGACACCCTGCACCACCTGCCGGTGGCGCGGCGTGCGGGCATTGCCTCGGCCTTCGGGCTGCGTTTCCAGGGGCAGGGATATTTCCTGACCGACGGCCGTACGCACCGCGGCATCAGCGGCGCGCCGGTGGTGATGCGCCGCCCGGACGACGGCAGCCCGCTGCCGTGGACGCTGCTGGGCGTGCACTCCGCGCGCATGGACATCGGCAGCCGTGACCTGCAGCTGGACGAATCGCTCGGCCTGAACTGCGCCTGGTATGCCGACGTCTTGGGCCGTTTCGACGGTGGTCGCTGTCAGGCGACAGCTGAAACTGCCCCCCTGGCGACACGAAAACTGACCCCCCTCAACGCGTGAGGAGGTCAGGATGGAGCAGCAGTTCGAGCAAGCTCCCCGGTCGGATTGGACCGAGGGAGGTCAGGCGATGCAGGCGCCTGAGGACGTGCAGGCAATGCTCAAGCTGGGGTCGCTCGGCTGGGGCGCGAAGCGCATCGCGGCCGAGCTTGGCTGCAGCCGCAACACGGTGCGGCGCTATCTGCGCCAGGGCGGCTGGCAGCCGTACCGTTCGGGCACTCGAGGCGGTGTTCTGAGCGGTCACGCGGACTGGCTGGCGGAGCGCTTTCACCGCCACCGGGGCAACGCCGACGTGGTGCGCCAGGACCTCGAGCGTGAGCTTGGGATTGGTGTGTCGCTGCGCACGGTGGAGCGGGCGGTGGCCGGTCTTCGCCGCGCGCTCGTGGCCGAGGGTGTGGCGACGGTGCGCTTCGAGACGCCGCCGGGTCGCCAGCTGCAGGTCGACTTCGGCACGCTGCGGGTGGCGGTGGCCGAGGAGGTGGTGCGGGTGCACCTGTTCGTGGCCACTCTCGGCTACTCGCGGCGCAGCTACGTGGCGGTGTCGCTGCACGAGCGCCAGTCGGCGTGGCTGCGGGGCCTTGAGGGTGCGTTCTGGCACTTCGGCGGTGCCCCGGAGGAGCTGCTGGTCGACAACGCGCGGGCGCTGGTGGAGCTGCACGATGCGACGACGCGCGAGGTGCGGTTCAACGAGCGCTTCGCCGCCTTCTGCCGCTACTGGTCGGTGCGACCGCGGGCGTGCGCGCCGTACCGCGCGCGAACCAAGGGCAAGGACGAGCGCGGCGTCGGCTACGTCAAGCGCAACGCCGTCGCCGGCCACCGCTTCGCGTCGCTGGAGGCGCTGCGAGGGCACCTCGCGCGCTGGCTGCGCGACCAGATCGACGTGCCTGGCGTCGAGCAGATCGGCATCCAGAGCACGGCGCACGAAGGTGTCGACCTCGACCTCGCCGGCCACGCC
>DQBD01000035.1:0-6292 GCA_003526065.1 Gammaproteobacteria bacterium
GCCACAATGGTATCCGGCAGCGGACCAGGGGACTCTTCGTTATTGGCTTCGCTGTCGGACAGTTCGTGCTCGGCGATCAGCATGGTGACGGACGCACCATGAGGCTCATAATCCTGGCGGGCAATGTTGAGAACATTGGCACCGATGATCTTGACCACATCGGTCAGAATCTGGGTCAGACGCTCGGCGTTGTACATCTCGTCGATGTAATCAATATAGGCTTCGCGTTGTTCTTCGGTCTGCGCGTAACAGATGTCGTAGATGTTGAAGCTCAGGGATTTGGTCAGGTTGTTGAAACCGTGCAGCGTGAGCTTGTCGTTCAGTTCGGGCATGGCAATTACCGCGGCGGGCGCACGGCGCCGGCCAAGGGAGGATGGAAGATGATTTGCACCCGGTTGCCTGCCGGGTCCAGGCAGTAGAAGCTGCGCGCACCATCGCGGTGCGTGCGCGGCGCGGCGACGATGCGGACGCCATTGTCACGCAGAAAGTCATGCCACGGATCGACGTCTTCGATACGGCGCAACACGAAGCCGATGTGATCCAGGCGCTGCCCCTGCTCGGCCGTCCGCGGCCCGCGGTGCAGCGCCAGGTTGTCGTGGCCACCGCTGAGGTACACGTTGTCCGGGTCCGGACGCCATTCCACGTGCAGGCCGAGCAGATCGACATAGAACCGCTCGCAGGCCTCGAGGTTCTCGACGAACAACGCCACGTGGCGCAACCCGGCGTGCGGCGGCGGACGCTCGGCCACGCTCAGGCCTCGACGGGAAACAGTTCGGCCAGGCGCGCGCCGGGATCGGCGGCGCGCATGAAAGCCTCGCCGACCAGGAACGCGTGCACGTCGGCACTGCGGATCAGCGCCACGTCGGCGGCGCTGTGAATGCCGCTTTCCGCCACCAGCAGGCACTCGCGCGGCACCCGGCCGGCCAGGCGCACGGTGGTGTCCAGCCGCGTCTCGAAGGTATGCAGGTTGCGATTGTTGACCCCCAGCAGGCGCGGCGACAGTGCCAGCGCGCGGTCGAGCTCGTACGCGTCGTGCACTTCGATCAACGCATCCAGGCCGAGTTCCGCCGCCGCGGCGTAAAGATCGGCCAGCCGGGCGTCGTCGAGCGCCGCCACGATCAGCAGGATGCAGTCGGCGCCGGCCGCGCGCGCCTCGTACACCTGGTACGGATCGAGCAGGAAGTCCTTGCGCAGCAACGGCAGCTCCACCGCCGCGCGCACGGCGCGCAGGTGGTCGAGGCTGCCCTTGAAAAACGGCCCGTCGGTGAGCACCGACAGGCAGGCCGCGCCACCGGCCAGATAGCTGCGCGCGATGGCCGGCGGGTCGAAGTCGGCCCGCAGCAGGCCCTTGCTTGGCGAGGCCTGCTTGATTTCGGCGATCACCGCTGCCTGCCCGCGCGTCACCCGCGCCGCCAGTGCGGCGGCAAAGCCGCGCGCCGCGGGCATGGCCTCCGCCTCGCGGCGCAGTTCGGGCAACGGACGGACGCGCTGCGCAGCCGCCAGTTCGTCCGCCTTGGCGGCGAGAATTTTCTTCAGTACGTCGGGGGTGTTCATGGCGCCTCCAGGCGCTGACTCAGGGCAGCCAGCTCGGCCACCCGCTGCGCGGCGACACCACCGGCGAGCAGCGCCTGCGCCTGGGCCACACCGTCTTCCAGGGAGCGGGCAAGCCCCGCCACGTACAGCGCCGCGCCGGCATTCAGGGCCACGATGTCGCGCGCCGGGCCCGCCTCGCCGGCCAGCGCACCGCGCAGCATGGTCACGCTGGCCGGCACGTCCGGCACCGCCAGCCGCTCGCTGGGCACGCGCGTGAAGCCGAACTGCTCGGGTTCGATGCGGTAGCAGCGCACCGCGCCGTCCTTCAGTTCCGCCACCTGCGTGGCGGCGCCCAGGCTGATCTCGTCCAGCCCGTCGTCGGCGTGCACCACCAGCACGTGGCGGCTGCCCAGGCGCGCCAGCACCTGGGCGATGGGCTCCACCAGTGCCACCGTGTACACGCCCACCACCTGACAGGTCGGACGCGCCGGATTGGTCAGCGGCCCCAGCAGGTTGAACAGCGTGCGGATGCCAAGCTCGCGCCGTGGTCCCAGCGCATGGCGGGTGGCGCGGTGGTGCGCCGGTGCAAACATGAAACCGAAACCGACCTCGTCGATACAGCGGGCGATTGCCTCCGGCGGCAGCTCGATGCGCACACCGAGCGCCTCCAGCACGTCGGCGCTGCCGCTGGCACTGGAGACCGAGCGGTTGCCGTGCTTGGCCACCCGCCCACCGGCGGCCGCCACCACGAAGGCGGCTGCGGTGGACACGTTGAACAGGCCGGCACCATCGCCACCGGTGCCGCAGGTGTCGACCAGTCGCTCCGGGGTGACGTCCACCTTCAGCGCGAACTCGCGCATCACCTGCGCCGCGGCGGCGATCTCGGTCACCGTCTCGCCCTTCATGCGCAGCGCCACCAGCAGGCCGCCGATCTGGGCCGGTGTCGCCTCGCCGCTCATGATGGCGCGCATGGCCTCGGCCATCTGCGCGCCGTCCAGATCCTCGCCCGCCACGGCGCGGGCGATGGCCGCCTGCACGCTCATGTCCGACCGGCCGGCATGGCCAGGAAATTGGCCAGCAGGGCGTGGCCGTGCTGGGTCAGGATCGATTCGGGATGAAACTGCACCCCGGCCACCGGCAACTCGCGGTGGCGCAGGCCCATGATCTCGTGCCGGCTGCCGTCGGCGTGACAGGTCCAGGCGGTCACTTCCAGACACGGCGGCAGGCTCGCCCATTCCACCACCAGCGAGTGATAGCGCGTGGCGGTGAACGGATTGGGCAAGCCGGCGAACAGCCCCTGACCGTCGTGATGCACGGGCGAGGTCTTGCCGTGCATGACCTCGTCGGCGCGGATGACGCGCCCGTCGAACGCCTGGCCGATGGCCTGGTGCCCCAGGCACACGCCAAGGATCGGCACCCGCCCGGCGAAGCGGCGTATCAGGTCCAGCGAGATGCCCGCCTCGTCCGGCGTGCATGGCCCCGGCGACACGACGATGCGCTCCGGCGCCAGGCGCTCCACCTCGTCCAGGCTGATGCAGTCGTTGCGGTGGGTGACCACATCCACACCCAACTCACCCAGGTACTGCACCAGGTTGAAGGTGAACGAGTCGTAGTTGTCGAGCATCAACACCATGCGCGCGCTATTCCGTCGCCAAGGCAGCCGCTGGCTGGCAAAAAGACGCCTATTGTCCGTCGATCGGGGGCAACTGCGAAAGCCGGGATGGAACCGGCCGGCACTCAGGCGGCCCGACCGGACCGCAGACAGCGCAGCAGGCAGGGCGTGAAGGTCAGCGTCACCAGGGCGGAGAACAGCAGACCGAACAGCAGCACGATGCCCAGACCCCGGTACAGCTCGGTGCCCTCGCGCGGCAGGAACACCAGCGGGAACAGACCGAACAGCGTGGTCAGTGTGGTCATCATGATCGGCCGCAGGCGTGTCCGGGCGGCATCGAGCAGGGCCTGCGCGGGTGCCACGCCGGCCGCCAGGCTTTCCCGATAACGCTCGACCAGCAGGATCGGGTTGTTCACCACCACACCGATCAGCACCAGAAAACCCAGCACGGTGATCATGTCGAAGCCGGCGCTGATGCCCACCGCGTTCATCAGCCTCAAGCCGAGCACGCCGCCGGCGTAACCCAGCGGCACCGTCAGCATGATCACCAGCGGATAGCCCCAATGGCGCAGTATGGCCGCCATGACCAGGTACACCAAAGCCAGCGCCAGCAACATGTTGTCCGCCAGCGCGGCGCGGGTACTGGCCAGCTTGTCGCTGGCGCCACCGATGGCGATATGCACGCCGTCCGGCACGTCACCGGCTGCCCGCAACGCACCCACCACCTCGGTCTGCACCTTGTGCACGGCGGTTTCCAGCGGCATGTCGGTGGGCGAGACGATATTCAGGGTCACCGTGCGCTGACCGTTCAGGCGACGGATGGTGTCCGTGTCGACGGTTTCGCGCAGCCGCGCCAGCGCCGACAGCGGCACGATGCCGCCGCGTTCGGTGTACAGCGGCAGCGCCGCCAGGTCGGCCGGCCGCCGCGGCGGCTGCGCGCTGCCGTACAGGAACAGATCCACCTTGCGGTCGCCGAGATAGAAATCGTCGTGGTAGGCGCCGTCGGCCAGTGCCCACACCAGGTAGCCCAGTTCGTCGGCGGCGAGGCCGAGCTCGGCCGCCCGCTCCCAGTCCGGACGCACCTCGATGAACGGCTGGCCCAGACTCAGGCTCGGCGGGTCGGGCAGGATCTGTGGATCCCCCAGCACCTCACGCGCCTTCAGGAAGGCCTTCAGCCCCACCTCGAACAGCGGCTGCAGTTCCTCGCCCGAGATATCGAGCTCCATGCTGCGCGTGCCGCCTTCGTTGCCGGAAAAGATCGACCCGCGCGCCGAGAACGAAATCATGCCCGGATACTCGGCCAGGCGCCGTCCGAGGGTGTCGATCAAGGGCGTGACGTGGGCACGATCGCGCGTGCCGGCGATGATCTGCAGGCCACCGGCGCTGGTGCTGGTCATGAACCAGCGCAGCGGTGGGATGACATCACGGTCCGGATCGTAGTCCGCCGGGTCCCGCCCCAGGTGCGGCCCGAAAGCGGCATCGATCTCGCGGCCGATGCGATCCATGGTCGCCAGGTTGTAGCCCGGCGGCGGGAACAGCATGGAAAACGTCACGGCCTCCTCGCCTTCGGGCAGGTACTCGGCGCGCGGCGTCAGCAGCAGCCCCACCGTCCCGGCCGCCAGCACCAGGAGCACGGCGTAACCGGCACTGCGCAGGCGTCCGGCCAGCAACCAGCCGAGCACACGGGTGTAGGCCGTGGCAAAGCGGGCACCCATGCGGGCCAGCAGGCCGCTGCCGGGTGCCTCGGCGGCGGAACCGACCAGGCGGGCCTCCGCCACCGGCACCAGCGTCAGCGCCACCAGCAGCGAGGCGACGATGGCGGCCGCAATGGCCACCGCGATGTCCGAGTACAGCTGGCCCGCCTCCTGGCGCACCAGCAGCAACGGCAACAGAACGATCACCGTGGTGGCAGTCGACGCCAGCACCGCCCCCCACACCTCGCGTGTGCCGGCCAGCACCGCCTCCAGCCCGCGCCGTCCGGCGGCGCGATGGCGGTGGATGTTTTCCAGCACCACGATGTTGTTGTCCAGCGTCATGCCGATGGCCAGCGCCACACCGGCCAGCGACACCACGTTGATGGTGCGCCCGGCCCACAGCAGGCCGATGAACGCCGCCAGCGTCGCCACCGGCAGACCGAGCGCGCCGATCAGTGTCGGTGCCGGCCGGCGCAGGAACAGGTACAGCGCCAGCAGCGCCAGCAGGGCGCCCGAAACCAGGTTCTGGCGCACCACACCCACCGCCTGGCGCACGTAGTTCACGTCCGAGTGCATCAGGAACATGTGCAGGCCGGCGGCCGGCAGCACGGTCTTGTGCAGGCGTTCGGCCGTCGCCGTGACGGCCCGCTCGACCTCCACCACGTTGGTGCCGCGCTGCTTCTTGATGCTCACCATCAGGCCCGTCTCGCCGCCGAAGCGCGTGTGCGAACGCAGCTCGGCGTGCGTGAGCTCGACCCGCGCCAGATCGCGCAGGTACACGGGCGCGCCGTCACGTTGGGCGACGATGGCGTCCTGCACCTCGCCGACATCGGCGAAACGGCCGAGCGTGCGCACCAGGTAGCGGCGCTTGCCGGCGTCGATGTCGCCGCCGGACAGGTCGCGGTTGCGTGCCAGCAGCGCGTCGCGCAGCTCGCTGAGGCGAATGCGGCGCTGCGCCAGCTGCGCCGGGTCCACGTACACCCGCAGCTGGCGCTCGGCACCGCCTTCCACCCGCACCTCGGCCACACCGGGTGTGCGTTCGAATGCCGCCTTGACCGTGTCCTCGACGAAGTCGAACTGCATCTCGATGTCCAACCCGCGCGGGTTGCCCGGCGCCGGCTGGATCACATAGAACATGAAGTAATTGTCGGAGAACGCCGTGGTGAAGATGCGCGGCCGATCCACGTTGTCCGGATAGCGCGGCACCTGCGAGAGGGCGTTGTTGGTCAGCGCCAGCACCTCGCTCAGGCTGCGACCGATCCCGAAGTCGAGCTCGATGGTGGCGTTGCCGGTGGTCGCCTCGGCGGTCATGCGCGACAGGCCCGGGATCGAGCGCAGGTACTCCTCCTGCTCGATCAGAATCTCGCGCTCGACATCCTGCGGCGCCGCACCCGGCCATTGAGTGGCCACGGTGAGCGAGGTGATGTCCATGTCCGGGATCATCTGCACCGGC
>DQBD01000035.1:6578-6822 GCA_003526065.1 Gammaproteobacteria bacterium
CGGGATCATCTGCACCGGCACCCGGAAGATCGCGGCGATGCCCAGCAGGCACACCACCAGTGCCGCCACTGCCACCACCATGCCGTGCCGCAGGAGTCCCTCGAACATGGCTACCTCAGGGCACGTCGACCACACGCAGCGCCTGGCCGGGCCGCAAGCGTTCGTTGCCGTGCACCACCACCCGGGCACCGGCGCTCAGGCCATCGGCGCTCACCTCGAGTCGGTCCCCCAACGCACGGCCGGG
>DQBD01000035.1:7115-7758 GCA_003526065.1 Gammaproteobacteria bacterium
GGGGCCCCCGCGCTGACCCCCCCGTCCTGCTCGCGCGCCAGCCACAGCAGGGCGCTGCCGTCGGGCCGCCGTACCAGGGCATCCCGCGGCACGGTGGTGACCGTAGCGCCGGCGGCGGGCATCAGCGTCGCGTCCACCGACATGCCGGGGGCATAGCGGTATCGCGGGTTGGGCAGCTCGACCTGCACCCGAAAGGTACGCGCTGCCGGCTGGCCGACCGCGATCAGGCGCGCCACCGTGGCCTGGAGAGGGTCGCCGGGGATGGCATCGAAGCGGAGCTGAACCGGCGTGCCGGGTTCGACCAGCGGGTAGTGCGCCTGCGGCAGGGCAAACTCGACCCGCAACGCCGCCAGTTCCACCAGGCGCAGCACGGCGTCGCCCGGCCGCACCCAGGCCCCGAGTTCGGTCAGCTTGCGGTCGATCACGCCATCGAACGGCGCCTTCAGGGTGTGCCGCGCCAGTTCGTCTTCGAGCAGCGCCACCCGGGCTTCGGCGGAAGCCAGTTCGGCCGCGGCCTCGCGGCGCAGCGCCAGCGCCTGGTCGTAGCTGTCCTGGGGGGTCATCTGCCGACGCAGCAGATCGCCCTGCCGGCGCGCCTGCACCGTTGCCAGTTCGGCCCGCGCCGACGTGCTGCTGGGCTTGC
>DQBD01000268.1 GCA_003526065.1 Gammaproteobacteria bacterium
TCGTCGTGAATCTCAAAGAATGACGGCCCGTTCTCGAACGTAACCGTCGGCTCGATGGGCATCAGCTGCACGCCGTCGTAGCCGGCATAGCACTGCTCGAACGGCGTCAGCGGCTTGCCCTCGGTCAGCTTGCGGGCGATGCCGGCAAAGATGCGCGTCAGGCCGGCCAGCGAGGTCTCGGCGCAGGCCGTCGGCGGATGGATCTCCAGCAGGTTCACCGACGGTTCGATCCACGCCATGCCGTCCGCGTCGCGCGGCAAACCCTGGAAATACCCCAGGTCCGCCCGCTCGCGGTTCAGCCGCGCGCGGTCGTACAGCTCCGCCGGCGCGAACGCGCCAAACGGCGACGACCACGGCAGGTAATCCGGCCGTGTCCACCAGTTACCCTCGTTGTCCTGGCAGCGCACCCAGTACAACGCCCCTACCCGCTCACGATTGCCCGCCGTCAGGCCGGACAACACAACCCAGTAGTAGTCGTCGTCACACACCAGCGGCACCAGATGGCGCCTGAACGGCAACTCCTGCATGGGCAGGTGGAAATCCACCTCTCCCAGCGGCTCGAACAGTTCCAGGAACACGCACTTCGGGTGAATGCCGCGCTCGCGCACTTCCGGCAACCAGAAACCGAATGCCGTGGTCCCGCCATCGGCGACGTGCGCCCCCAGACGCCGGGCAATGGCGCGCGCCGCCTCAAACGGCGATTTCTGGGCCCGCTGTTGACGTGCCCACTCGCACAGTGCCGCCGTCTCGGCCTCCAATACCATCGGTCCGGGTGCAGTCGAATCCAGCAAACCAGACGCCCTCCGTATTGCGTCCCGGCACACCGGCCAGCGTGCCGACTGCTCCTGCTTTTATCACGACCGGCCGTGCCGGGCGAAACCGCGCCACCGCCCCGGTGACGTTCGACACGGGCGCCGGTGAAGGGGCGCGCGGTCCGTGGTACGTTGCCAGCGCGGCCGGACGCCCGCCCACCCACCGGCGACCGGCCGCTCATTCTGGAGACTGGACACATGGCAACGTTCCGCATCCACTGGCTGCAGCACGTCCCGTTCGAGGGCCTCGGCTACATCGCCCCGTGGGCACGCGAGCACGGCCACACGCTCAGCGTCACGCGGGTGCACGCCGGTGAGTCGCTGCCGTCTCCCGACGCCTTCGACTGGCTGGTGGTGATGGGCGGCCCGATGGGTGTCTACGACACCGACCAGTACCCGCATCTGAACGACGAGATCCGCCTGATCGAGAACGCCGTCGCGGCCAACCGGCGAGTCCTGGGCATCTGCCTTGGCGCACAGCTGATCGCCGCCGCCCTGGGAGCGCGCGTGTATGCCTCCGGCCAACGTGAAATCGGCTGGTTTCCGGTCGAGGCCGTCCCCCGGGCGGGCAGTCCGTTCGCCGCCGACCTCCCGACGCCGGTGACGGTGTTTCACTGGCACGGCGACACCTTCGATCTGCCCCCGGGGGCGCGCCAGGTGGCGCGCAACGATCACTTCGAGCACCAGGCATTCAGCCATGGCGAACGCGTCCTGGCGCTGCAGTGCCATCCCGAAATGGACCCTGCCGGCGTCATTGCCCTGACCGACCACTTCGGCGCGCGCCTGCGGCCCGGGGGCAGCGTGCAGTCCGCCGATGCCATGCGCCGTCAGACCCTGCACTTCGGCCCGGCCCGGCGCCTGCTCGAGGCCTGGCTGACGCGCCTGGCCGGCTGAGCGCATGGCCTCATCCCGCCCCACCCGCGGCCTGGGTCTGGTGCTGACCGGTGGCGGCGCGCGCACCGCGTACCAGGCAGGCGTCCTGCTGGCCGTGCGCGACTGGCTCGCCGCCCCGCGCCAGTCCCCGTTCTCGATCATCACCGGCACCTCGGCCGGCGCCATCAACGCCGGCGTGATGGCCGCTCACGCCGGCCGCTTCAGCCGCGGCGTGGATGGACTGGCGGCGGTATGGCGCGGACTGACCGTGGACGACGTGTTCCGCTGCGGTCACCGCGCCCTGTACGGGCGGGCCCTGCGCTGGGTGTGGGCACTGCTGCGCGGGGGCCTTGGCCCGCACAACCCGCGCGCCCTGCTCGACAACCACCCGCTGCGGCAACTGCTCGAGCGGCACGTGAACTTCGCGCGCATCGCAATGCAGATTCACCGCGGCGCGCTGGACGCGGTGGCCATCACCGCCTCCGGCTACAACAGCGGACGCGGCGTTTCGTTCTACCAGTCCGGCGACGGCATCGCGCCCTGGCAACGCGAGCGCATGCTCAGCCAACCGACCACGCTGACGCTGGACCACATCATGGCCTCGGTGGCGATCCCGCTGCTGTTCGAGGCCGTACGCATCGGCAACGACTGGTACGGCGACGGCGCCATGCGCGACCACACACCGTTGAGCGCCGCCATCAACCTCGGCGCCCAGCGCCTGCTGGTGATTTCCACGCGCAACTCCGAATCGGTCCCCGTGCCGCAACCACCGCCGTACCCGCAGCTGGGCAAGATCATCGGCTACGTGCTCGATTCGCTGTTCATGGACGGCATCGGTCCCGACCTCGAACACCTCGAGAGCCTGAACGCCCTGGTGCACACCCACGCGCCGCCGCAGCAGCCACCCCATCGCCTGCGGCCCATCGATGTGTGCGTGATCACGCCAAGCATCGACCTGCGCGACATGGCCGCGCGCTACACGCACCGCTTCCCGCCCGCCGTGCGCCGGCTGTTCAGTCGCATCGGTGCCTTCGGCGACCTCAGCCCGCTACCGAGCTACCTGCTGTTCGACGGCGCCTTCTGCGGCGAGCTGATCGCGCTCGGCCACGCCGACGCCCAGCGCCACAGGACGCAGATCATGACGCTGCTCGAAGCACACCCGGACTCGACGGCAGACCGGCATTAACCATAAGAATCGAATAACAATATGAGAATTAAATAATTCCCTGGCATATAAAGACTGCCTACCATGAGCGTCCACTCCCCTGACCTGCCTCCCTGCTCATGGTCTCCACAGACAAGCTCGAGCACGCCATCGCCGTCCTGCAGGCGGCGATGGCGCACCCCCCCGCGCTGCACACCAACAGCTTCGGGCCGGAGGGCGTGGTGCTGACGCATCTGGTCACGCAACACGCGCCGGACATCCGCACCGTCAGCCTGGACACCGGCCGCCTGCCGGAAGAGACCTACGCTGTCGCCGAGGCGCTGCGGCGGCGTTACGGGGTGCAGATCGACTGGTACTACCCGGACGCCGACGCGCTGCGCGCGTTCACGCACCAGCACGGCGTGAATGCCTTCTACGGCAGCACGGCGCTGCGGCGGAGCTGCTGCGAAATCCGCAAGGTGGAGCCGCTGAACCGGGCACTGGCCGGCCACAGCGCCTGGGTGACGGGCCGGCGCCGCGACCAGAGCGCGCACCGCGCCGACCTGCCGGAACGCGAATGGGACGAGCGGCGCGGCATCCTCAAGTTCAACCCGCTGGCGCAATGGACCGAGGCCGACGTGTGGGCCTTCATCCGCGCCGAGGACATCCCCTACAACGCCCTGCACGACCGCAACTTTCCGAGCATTGGCTGCGCGCCATGCACGCGGGCGGTCACCCTCGGCGAGGACCCTCGCGCGGGACGCTGGTGGTGGGAGCAGGAGGGTCCGCGCGAGTGCGGCCTGCACGGCCCGGCCCGGCCCGCGCCCGAGGGCGAAGAACCCACACCGGCCGCGCCCGTACTGCCGGACGCCGGCCTCTAACGGCCCACGCCGCCACCCGCCCCGACCGGGTGATGGGTGCATCCGCCGGCCACCGGTCCGCACCACCGTGACGTTGGCCTCACTCCGCCTGGGAGAACGCCCCGGGACATCTGCCTCCCGCCACGGTCAGACGCCCAGCATGGGCGCCAGCACCGCCAGCGTGACCAGGGCGGTGACCCCGTGCAGCGGCACGCCCAGGCGCAGGTAGTCGCCGAACCGATACCCGCCCGGCCCGAACACCATGAGGTTGGTCTGATACCCCATCGGCGTGGCGTAGCTGGCCGATGCGGCCATCACCACCGCCAGCAGCAACGGCCGCACGGCCATCCCCAGCTCCCCGGCCATGGCCAGTGTCAGCGGCACCATCAGCGCCGCCGCCGCGTTGTTGGTGATCAGCTGCGTGAGCAGCAGGGTCGCCAGATACACCGTCAGCAGCGCCTGCCACGGGCCGTGCCCGATCAAACCCTGCAACCCGAGCGCCAGCGCACGTGCGGCCCCGCTGCCGTCAAGGGCAGCGCCGATGCCGATCGCGGCACCGATCGTCAGCAACACCGAACCGTCCAGGCTGCGCCGCGCCGAGGTGAAGCTCAAGCATCCGGAAACGACCATCCCGGCGGCGCCGAACAGCGCCGCCGCGAGAATGTCCAGCAGACCGAATCCAGCCAGCGCCACCACCGCCGCGAGGATCGCCAGCGCCAGCGGCGCGCGCTCATGACGCGGCGGCGTGGCGCCGTCGATGGCGCTGATGAGCAGAAAGTCCGGGGCACGCCGGAAGCGTTCCAGGAACGACGGCCGCGCCTCCAGCAGCAGGGTGTCACCGGCCCGCAGCACGATGTCACCGATCTTGCTGCGCAGGCGCTCGCCGCTGCGCGCCACGGCGATGATGGCGGCGTCGTAGCGGTTGCGAAAACGCCCTTCCCGCACACTCTTTCCGACCACCGGACAGTGCGGCCCCACCACGGCCTCCACCAGCTGGCGCTGGTTGCGGGGACCGTCCAGCCTGAACACCTGGGTGGTCGCGGGGCTCAGACCGCGTATGCGATGCAGGTCCACCACCGACTCGACCGCACCGACGAACACCAGCCGGTCGCCGGCGGCGAGCACTTCGTCCGGCGCCACCGCCTGCAACAGGCGACCGTGGCGATCGATCTCCAGCAGGTAGAGCCCGCCGAGGGCCCGCAATCCGGCCTGGGCAATGGTCTTGCCGACCAGCGGCCCGCCGCCCTGCACCAGCATCTCGGTCAGATACTCGCGCGCCGCCGCCGTGTCGGCGGCCACCGGCACGCGCTCGGGCAGCAGCCGCGGACTGGCCAGCAGCAGATACACCAGACCGGCCAGGGCCACCGGCAGGCCCAC
The DNA here is from genome assembly GCA_003526065.1 of Gammaproteobacteria bacterium. The sequence goes on from DQBD01000268.1 coordinate 5,067, forward strand.
GGGCGTCACCTCAAACATGCCCAGCGCCGGCTGCCCGGCGGCCACCATGAGGCTGCTGACCACCAGATTGGTGCTGGTGCCGATCAACACGCAGGTGCCGCCCAGCATTGCCGCGTGGTTCAGCGGCAGCAGCAACTTGGAGGGCGAGATTCCGGTCCGGCGACACCAGTCCTTGACCAGCGGGATCAGCAGCGCCATCAGCGGCGTGTTGTTCAGGAACGCG
>DQBD01000157.1 GCA_003526065.1 Gammaproteobacteria bacterium
CGGCGATACCTTGGCGCTCGCCATCAGGGGAGCAGCACCCAAGACCACGGCGAGCGCAACGCCCGTCGCGTAACTCAACCCTTTCATCTATTTACCCCTTGCACTCGAGAAACTGGGAACCGGCGCCGCATCCTGGCGGCGCCGGTCCTGCCGTTCATCAGAACGTGTAGCTGACATCAAGCGACAGGAAATCGCGGTCGGTATTGCTGACGTTGCGGCTGCGGTTAGGCCGCCACTGATCATTGTCACCGTCGAAGATGAACGTCTGATTGATACCCACCTTCCAGCGCAGGGCGTAATCGAAAGTCACGCCGACCGAAAGCTGCTTGCGCCCGCCAACGAACAACTGCGCGCCACCCAATTCAGGCGAGACACCTTCAACATCCCAACGGAAGGCCGTGTTGAAGTCCATGTTGATGCGGTTGAACAGGATGTTGTTGTAGGTCAGGGCCGAACGCGCCTGAAATCCCCAGAAATGCCCCGTGATGTCATCGAACCGGACAAAGCCATCCCCTGCGGCCGCTGCGGCCGCCAGCTGCGGGAAGGTGTAACCGGTTTTCTCATGACCGTTCAGGTCAATACCCGGAACATCATCGACCCAGCCGAACGCCACCTCACCGATGGTGTTCCACTGGTCGGCGCCGAACAACATCGGCATCGGCCCCCACAGGCGCTGCGTGGTCAGCTGGATCTGGTGCCGCTTGTAGCGCTCGAAGCCTTCGAACTTGGTACCGGGGGCATACACATTGCCACTCAGGTCACCACCGGTCGCGGCCACCACCAGAAAATCAGTTCCCTGGATCGGCGCGTTGCGACGGTAGCTGTACTCACCGCCCACCGCCCATGGGCCCAGCGTCGTGTTGAAGCTGACACCAAACCGCTCGACGTCCGTAGCGTAGTCCAGGAAAAATGTGCCCGGCTGAGGTGGCCCCATGCCCGGCGTGAAGCCCGCTACGGCCGACAGCTGCGGGTTGTGGTCGTGCAAGTTCTGGTAGTAGACGCCGAAATCGAAGCCGTTACCAAGGGTCGGCGCGTAGTAGCGCAGCGCCACACCGTACTGGCCGCCGTAGGACGGAATGTCATCCCCGGAACGGGTGACGGGCAGACCACCCAAGGCCAGGTGACAGGTCCCGCCGTCGGGAGCAACACAGACGGGGAACGGCCCCGACATTGAATTGGCAAACCCGCCGCCGTCAGCGATCACGTCCAGGGTGCCGAAGAAGCCGCCAACCGGGTCGACCTTGATTTCGTCATATCCGAACAGGACGAAGGTTTCCAGTGACAGCGCGTCGGTCATCTGCCAGCTGAAGTAAGCGGCCGGCGTCCCGACCAGCGCGTCTTTCAGCTCCACGCCGGGCTGGCGAATCTTGGTGATGTCGACCGTATTAACGTCGTTGATCGCACCACCAATGAACGTGTTCTCGCCCCAGGAAATCACCTGCTTGCCAAGGCGCACGGTGAACTGATCGTCACCGCCCAGACGGGTCAAGAAATAGGCGTCGGTGATGTCACCGTGCTTGATGGCACGGTTCTCCGAGGCCTGCGGCAGCTGGCCGTCCTTGTTGAGCATGGCGAAGTCGTAGAAGTAATTGCCACGCACGAACACGCTCCAGCCGCCGCCATTCAGCTGCAGGTCGTGTGAGGCCTTGACGATGTTCGAGAAGATGTCCCACTTGTTATCGAACACCGTACGGTTACCGTACTGGTTGTTGCTGAGCTCCGCCGCGGCAGAACCGCCAGGCCACGGCTGGGACAGGTCGCGGTCGTATTTTTCCGTCCGCATCTGCAGACCGTAGCCCAGTGTCGTGTCGAAGGAGCCCTCAACGGCGCCATCGAACAGCTGGAAGTTGACGGCCTGGGCACCGCCGGATGCCGCCAGTGCGGCGGCGGCCAACCAATACCGGCCGCGGCTGCGCGGCGCGATGCTCTTGCTACCAGATTTCATGTCCCCTCCCGGGTTACATCCATTTCATGATTTTCTGCCGCCACCGTGGCGCCGACAGGCACACGCTCGAATGAGGAGGGGTTGCTGGATTGCCGCACAGTGACACGATCGACCGTTTATGTCGACCGTTCAAAAAAAACCGGCCGGAACCGGTTTGTTCGGCGCTGCCTGCGATGTCGGTCCGGGCACCCCTTCCCGCGGCCGACCCCCCTCTTCATCCTTTCTGCGCTGGCAATTCGGCCATCCAGGCCATTACCAACTATTGGCGGCGCGGACCGTACCATTGCCGAAATCGGCATGTCAACAGACCGAAACGCTGATCGGCACGCCCACGAACCGCTCGGCGAGGACGCGTGCTTCCGATGCGATAATCGCGTTCTTCGCCACGGATCCATCGCATGACGCTCCCCGACACGCTGCCGACCGACTTCGACGCGCCGTCGCTGCTACAACTTGCCCGTGACGTGCTGGACACCGAGGCTGAGGCCATCCGTCAGCTGGCGCCGCGACTGGGACAGTCCTTCGTGGACGCCTGCCGGTTGCTTCTGGCCTGCCATGGCCGTGTGGTGGTGCTGGGCATGGGCAAGTCCGGGCACATTGGCAGCAAGATTGCGGCCACCCTTGCCAGCACCGGCACACCCGCATTCTTTGTGCACCCGGGGGAGGCCAGCCACGGCGACCTCGGGATGATCACCGCGCAGGATGTCGTTCTCGCCATGTCCAATTCCGGCGAGACATCGGAGATCCTGCTGATCCTGCCGATCATACGTCGGCTGGGTGTCGGCCTGATCGCCATCACCGGCGCACCGGATTCCACCCTGGCCGCGGAAGCGGACGTGCATCTCGACGCCAGCGTGGCACGCGAAGCCTGCCCACTGGGCCTGGCACCCACCGCGAGCACCACCGCAACCCTGGCGCTCGGCGACGCGTTGGCCGTCGCACTGCTGCAAACACGGGGCTTCTCGCGCGAGGACTTTTCGCGCAGCCACCCCGGCGGCAAGTTGGGTCGCCGCCTGCTTCTTCACGTCGGCGACGTCATGGTCAAGGGCGAACGCATGCCGACCGTGTCCCAGGACGCCAGCGTCACTCAGGCACTGCTGGAAATCACCGCAAAGGGCCTGGGCATGACGGCGGTCGTCGATGCCGAAGGCCGCGCCGTCGGCATCTTCACCGATGGCGACCTGCGTCGCGTGCTGGAAAAGACCGAGCAGATCCGCACGCTGCCGATCACCGACGTCATGACCCGTGGCGGCGTGCGCATCCAGTCCACCGTGCTGGCCGCCGAGGCCGCTCAGTTGATGCAGCACAGCCGTATCAACGCCCTGCTGGTCGAAGACGCCGATGGCCGACTGGTCGGGGCGCTCAACATGCACACCCTGCTCGCCGCCGGCGTTATCTGAGACCGACCCGAATGTCATCAATCAACGATTCCGAGTTGCTCGCCCTCGCTGCGCGCATCGAGCTGGTCGTGTTCGACGTGGACGGCGTGCTCACCGATGGCCGCTTGTATCTGGGTGATGACGGCACCGAGTACAAGGCCTTCCACGTGCGTGACGGACATGGCGTCAAGCTGCTGCGCGAGGCCAACGTCCGGGTGGCCGCGCTGAGTGGACGGCGCTCGTCCGCCGTGACACGCCGGCTTGACGAGCTGCAGGTCGACCTCTACCGCCAGGGCTGCGAACACAAGGGGCGGGACTTTCGGGAAGTGCTGCAGCATTTCGGGGTCGAGGCCACGGCCGCCGCGTACCTCGCCGACGACGTCATCGACCTGCCGGCCCTGCACCTGGCCGGCCTGCCGGCGGCGGTGGCGGACGCTCACCCGCGCGTCAAGTCGGCGGCC
>DQBD01000109.1 GCA_003526065.1 Gammaproteobacteria bacterium
GCCTGAGCCGCGGACGAGAAGTATTCCCCGCACCCGCGGGGACGCGCTGCGGGTCGTCGGGCTCATAACCCGACAGTCTCGCGCAGCAGGGTCCGCGGGGGTGCGGGGGGACCGTCAACCGTATGCAACGGTTGGCAACCATGGTCAATTTGATGCCGCGCGTGAGCTCAGGCCCGGGTCGCTGCGGACGTTCGGCTCAGGGTGCGTTTGCGGGCTGTGGTGGGTCGCCAGTGCCGGGTGCGGCGGTTTCGTTTGTCGCCAGCGAGGCGCAGTAGCCTTCGATCAGGGCCGGCACGCGGTGCGGGTCGTGGTCGTAGGCCAGCACGTAGTGGTGGGCGTGCAGCAGCAGCCACAGCGGCGGGTCGTCGCTGCCGTGGCGCAGGACTTCCAGACCGCAGCGCTGTTCCTTGCTCTTGAGGGTGGCGCGCACGTAGTCCATGTAGCCACTGCCCAGTTCGGCGCGCCGGCCAAGGCGCACGGCGCCGCTGGGGCCCTGGAACAGGGTCTTGTCGCCGACCGCGCGGCCGTCGAACACGTAGCCGGGCGGCAGGGTCAGCACGCCGTCGAATACGCGTATGAAGACGGCGCCACCGGCGGCCACCGGTTCCGGGCAATCCGGCTGCGGTGCCGGTACGGGAGCGGGCGTGCTGGCGCAGGCGCCGAGCAGCGCGGTGGCGGCCAGCGGCAGCAGCCGGCGCATCAGATGTCCCGCGCCAGGCGCGCGGCCAGCCCGGTGTAGGCGGCCGGGGTGAGGGCGGCCAGGCGTTCCCGTTCGCTCGCCGGCAACGGCAGCTGCGCCACGAACTCGCGCAGTGCCTGGGCGGTGATGGCCTGGCCGCGGGTGAGCGCCTTCAGTTGTTCGTACGGGTTTTCCACGCCGTGGCGACGCATGGCGGTCTGGATGGCTTCGGCCAGCACTTCGTGCGCGTGGTCGAGATCGCGCGCCAGGGCGCCGGTGTCGACCTGCAGCTTGCCCAGGCCCTTGTGCAGCGATTGCCACGCCAGCAGCGTGTAACCGGCGGCCACGCCGACGTTGCGCAGCACGGTGGAGTCGGTCAGGTCACGCTGGAATCGCGACACAGGCAGCTTGCGCGCCAGGTGTTCCAGCAGGGCATTGGCGACGCCGAGGTTGCCTTCGGCGTTCTCGAAGTCGATCGGGTTCACCTTGTGCGGCATGGTGGACGAGCCCACCTCGCCGGCCACCACCTGCTGGCGGAAGTATCCCCACGACACGTAGCCCCACACGTCGCGGCACAGGTCGATCAGCACCGTGTTGCAGCGGGCCAGGGCGTCGAACAGTTCGGCGATCCAGTCGTGCGGTTCGATCTGCGTGGTGTAGGGGTTGAAGCTCAGGCCAAGACCGCTGACCAGCTGCTCGGCCAGGTGCGGCCAGTCGACGTCGGGGTAGGCGGTCAGGTGGGCGTTGTAGTTGCCCACGGCGCCGTTGAACTTGCCGAGTATTTCCACCCCGGCGATGCCGTCGCGCTGGCGGCGCAGGCGCGCGACCACGTTGGCCAGCTCCTTGCCCAGCGTGGTGGGCGTGGCCGGCTGGCCGTGGGTGCGGGCCAGCATGGGCGCCTCGGCGGCGGCATGGGCGAGGTCGGCCAGCTTGCCGAGCAGCGTGTCCAGGTGCGGCAACAGTACGTCGGCGCGCACGTCGCGCAGCATCAGCGCGTAGGCGAGGTTGTTGATGTCTTCGGAGGTGCAGGCGAAGTGCACGAAGCCGCGCGCGGCGGCCAGTTCGTCGTGTCCTTCGAACTGCTCGTAGATGAAGTATTCGAGCGCCTTGACGTCGTGGTTGGTGGTGCGCTCCAGGGCCTTGACCCGGCCCGCGCCGGCCTCGTCGAACGCGCGCTCGATGGCGTCCAGGCGGGCCAGGGCATCGGCGCTGAAGGCGGGGAGTTCGGCGATCTGCGGCGTTGCCGCCAGCAGCCGCAGCCAGGCCAGTTCCGCCTGCAGTCGGTAGCGGATGAGGCCGTACTCGCTGGCCAGCGGGCGCAGGGCGGCAATTTTTTCCTGATAACGGCCGTCCAGCGGCGACAGGGCGGTCAATTCGAAGGTGGACATGGGGCTCCAGGCGGGCGGGCGCGCATTGTGCGGTGCCAAAACACAGGTCAGCAGCGGCGGTGCTTGGCTATAATTCTAGCCCGCTCGCGCCAGTCCCACGGCGCGTTTCGTTGTCCGTCGGTATGACGGCAGCACCGTCATACCCTGCCAGGAGTCGTCATGGGTCAGTCCAAGTTTGCCGCCTGCCGTCGCACGCTGGAGCTCGCCAGCGGCCAATCCGCCGCCTACTACAGCCTGCCGGCATTGGCAGAACAGGGCCTGGGCGATCCCGGCCGGCTGCCGTACTCGGTCAAGGTCTTGCTGGAGTCGGCGCTGCGCCACCAGGACCACCCGGCGCTGGAGCCGCATCACGTCGAGGCGCTGCTGGCCTGGGGCCGCGGCGACGCCAACGCCGAGGTGCCGTTCATCCCCGGCCGGGTGATCCTGCAGGATTTCACCGGCGTGCCGTGCGTCGTTGACCTGGCCGCGCTGCGCAGCGCCATGGCGACTGCCGGCAAGGACCCGCAGAAGATCGAACCGCTGGTGCCGGTGGACCTGGTGATCGACCACTCGGTGCAGGTGGACTTTGCCGGCAACGAGCAGGCCCTGCCGAAGAACGTGAAGCTCGAGTTCCAGCGCAACCTGGAGCGGTACGAGTTCCTGCGCTGGGGGCAGTCGGCGTTCGACACGCTGAGCATCATCCCGCCGGCCGTCGGCATCGTGCACCAGGTGAACCTGGAGCACTTCGCGCGCGGCGTGCTGCGCAACAAGGACGGCGTGCTGTACCCGGATTCGCTGGTCGGCACCGACTCGCACACCACCATGATCAACGG
>DQBD01000064.1:0-202 GCA_003526065.1 Gammaproteobacteria bacterium
CGCCATGTTCGGCCGCGCTGGCGGCCGAACATGGCGCCGAGGTCACCGGTCACGGGCTCGACATTGCCGCCGCCGACGCCACGGCGCGGCTGGACGGCGTGCTGGACGCCGCCGGCGGGCTCGACGCGCTCGTCTACAACGCCGGCGTGAGCCCGGTCTATGCGCGCCCGGAGAAGATCACCGACGAGGACTTCGACGCCAT
>DQBD01000064.1:530-1419 GCA_003526065.1 Gammaproteobacteria bacterium
GCGCCACGGCGTTCACGCGGATGCCATCCTGCGCCTGTCCGTCTACGCCGCCACCAAGGCCGGTGTGGCCGGACTCACGCGCGGCCTGGCCGTGGACTGGGCGCAGGATGGCATCCGCGTGAACGCCGTGGCGCCCGGCTGGGTGGCCACCGACATGACGCAGGGCCTGCAGGACAACCCGCGCCTGCACGACCGTCTGACCGCACGGGTGCCGATGGGGCGGTTCGCCCAGCCGGACGAAATTGCCGACGTGGCGCTGTTTCTGGCCTCCGACAGCGCGCGCTATGTCACCGGCTCGGTTTACAGTGTGGACGGCGGCCTGGTGGCAGGCTGACCGTTTGTCCAATGCGGCCGCAGGCCGCCCACAGCCAGGGGAGAGTGCAATGGCGTATGTACGTGTCTGTTCAGTGAACGACGTGCCGGCGGGCGGTATGGCGCGTTTCAAGGCCGATGGCACCGCGGTGGTCGTGTACAACCTCGCCGACGGTTTCCACGCGACGGCGGCGAATTGCTCGCATACCTTCGGGCCACTGGCGCGCGGCAAGATCATCGATGGCCAGCGCGTGCGGTGCCCGTTGCATCGGGCCGAGTTCGACATCAAGACCGGCGAGGCCGTGAAGTGGGCCTGTTTCCCGCCGGGCGTGCAGCTGTTGAACCTGTTCCGGCCCAAGAAGCCCATCAAGGCCTACGCCACCAAGGTGGAAGGCGACGCGGTGCTGGTGGACGTGTGAGCCGGTTTCCCGTCCCGCGTCAGCGCGGGGCGGGACCGCCGCGGCCGGTTCGGGCCTGTGCGGCGCCGGTGTCGATGCCCCGGCGCTCAGCGCCGTGCCAGCACGGCATCCGCCACGTACGGATTGCCGCGCCGTTCGGCGCCGAAGGTGGACATGGG
>DQBD01000064.1:1650-2694 GCA_003526065.1 Gammaproteobacteria bacterium
CCGTGGCCGGGAATGAAGCGCACGTCGTCGCCGAGCGGCCACAGCTGTTCGGGAATGGAGCGCAGCAGGTCGGCGTGGTTGCCGCGCGGCAGGTCGGTGCGACCGATCGAGCCGGCGAACAGCACGTCGCCCACCAGCGCCAGGCGGCTGGCCGCGTGAAAGAACACCACGTGCCCCGGCGTGTGGCCGGGGCAGTGCCGCACGGCCAGTTCCACCGCGCCGAATCGCACCGTGTCGCCGCCTTCCAGCCAGCGGTCCGGTGTGAAGGTGGGCAGCGGCGGGAAGCCGAACATCTGTGCCTGCATGGGCAGGCCCTCGATCCAGAATGCGTCGTCCCGGTGCGGGCCCTCTACCGGCACGCCGTAACGTTCCTTGAGTGGCGCCGTGGCGCCGACGTGGTCGAGGTGGCCGTGGGTGAGAAAGATCTTTTCCACCCGCGCGCCGTGGCGCTGCACGGTGGCAACGATGTCCTCCACGTCGCCGCCGGGGTCCACCAGCGCGGCGGCACCGGTCGCCTGGCACAGCAGGACGGTGCAGTTCTGCTGCAGCGGGGTGACCGGGATGATGTCGAAGGCGAGCGCGTCGGGCATGGGCGTGTCAGTCCGGCAGCTTGTGTTCCAGGATGAGGTTTTCCTCGACCACCCGGCCGCCGATCAGGTGTTCCTGGATAATCGTTTCCAGCACCTGCGGCGTGCATGAGTGGTACCAGGCGCCTTCCGGGTAGACCACCGCCACCGGCCCCTGTTCGCAGATGCGAAGGCAGCCGGCCTTGGAGCGGTAGATGCCACCGTCGCCGGTGAGCTTGAGTTCGTTCAGGCGCTTCTTGAGAAAGTTCCACGATTCGAGACCGGCCTCGCGGGCGCAGCATTTGGGTTCCGCCGGGTCGGCACACAGAAAGATATGGCGACGGATGCGGTCCACGCCAAGCGACAGGGCGGTGTCTTTTACGGTGCTCATGGTTTTCCTCGCGGTGCGCCGCGCGCGCGGCACGGCGGCCGGCATGATGGCGGTGCGCCGCCGTGGGCGTCAACGCGCCGCGCGGGC
>DQBD01000258.1:0-203 GCA_003526065.1 Gammaproteobacteria bacterium
GGCGATTGCGGCCACGATGGCCCATGCCAAGCGCGAGATTCCGCACTACTACCTCGCCATGCCGGTGGACATGGCGCCTGCGCTCGCCTGGCTGGCGCAGCGCAATGCCGATCGCCCGCCTGATGAGCGGCTGTTGTTAGGGGTCCTGCTGGTCAAGGCGGTGGCCAAGGCGACGGCGCGTTTTGCCGAGTTCAACGGCTTCT
>DQBD01000258.1:332-3122 GCA_003526065.1 Gammaproteobacteria bacterium
TTTGCCGAGTTCAACGGCTTCTATCGCGATGGTGGTTTCGAGCCGAGCGAGGCGGTGCATGTGGGCATGGCTATCGCCCTGCGCGGTGGCGGGCTCGTGGCGCCGGCGCTGCACGATGCCCGGGATCAGGACTTGGATGCCCTCATGCAGGGCTTCCGCGATCTGGTTCAGCGCGCCCGCAGTGGGCATTTGCGCAGTTCGGAGCTGGCTGACCCCACGATCACCGTCACCAGCCTGGGCGAACGTGGCGTGGAGGCGGTTTTCCCCATCATCTACCCGCCACAGGTGGCGATCGTCGGGTTCGGCGCTGTGACCGAGCGGCCATGGGTGCAGGATGGGCGCCTCATCGCGCGTCAGGCGCTCACCGCGAGTCTGGCGGCCGATCACCGTGCCAGCGATGGCCATCGGGGCGGATTGTTTCTGGCCGCGATCGCCGATGTGCTGCAACAACCGGAGCTTTTATGAATCGTGACGACATTCAATCCCGTCTGACGCAGATTCTCGCCACCATCGCCCCGGAGATGGATCCGGCCGCGCTCGATCCGACCCTGGATCTGCGCGAGCAGCTCGACATCGATTCGATGGATCTGCTCAATTTCATCACCGCCATCCACAAGCAACTGGGCGTCAACATCCCCGAGGCGGATTACCCCCGGCTCACCAGTCTTGCGGCCTGTGTCGACTACGTCGCCGAGCGGCGCTGAATCCTGATGTCGCCGGGCGCCTGTCCAGCGGCGCCCGGCGCTTGCGGCTCAGTTGCGCCCCAGTAGCCGCCCGAAGGCTTCTTTCACATGGCGGGCCGCTTCGCCCAGTTCCGCCTCGCTCTGGGTCAGTCGGTCCTTGGCCTTCGCGCGCTGTTCGGCGAGCTGTTTGCGAAAGGACTGGATCTGCTGGGTCAGCTTGTGGCGGGCATCGGTAAGCTGATTGCGGGCGCTTTCGGCCTGGATCTCGAATTGCAGCTCCAGCGCTTCGAGTTCAGCCAACAGCCGATCGGCCGCGCGCGCGAAGGTCTGCAGTTCCTCGGTGAGTTTCTGGCTGATTTCCGCGCTGCCCGATTCGGCGGTTTCCGCGAGCTGCTCCTCGACACTGCGGACGGCCTGGCGCAGTTTCTCGCGTTGTTCGAGGTAGGCATCGCGGCTTTCGGCGCGGCCCAGCGCCAGTTGGATCTGGAGGTGTTCCAGCGCGCCCTGCACGCGGTTGCGGGCATCGTCGCTCAATGACGCCATGGCATCGACGCGGGTTTTCATCGCCGTCGTCGCAGTGCGCAGATTCTCGCGCTGTTCGTCAAAGCGCTGGAGCGCTTCGGCCCGTCCGAGCGTCAACTGCAGCTCCAGTGCTTCGGCCATGCCTTCCCACTGGTTCAGTTTGTGCTCGATGCTCTGGCGGATCTGGTGAATTTTCGACATGCGCTGCACTCCCCGTGCGATTCGGGATGGTCACCCGTTTGACGGACAGTGTAAGCCGGCGTGGGACGCGGGGATTGACGCACGTCAAAGTGCAGATCCATGACGTCAGAGGACGGCGCAGGGGCGGATGATTGCCGCGCCCATGGGGGATCGGCGATCAGAGCGCTTCGAGCTTGGCGTAGCTGGTGACCAGCCACTTGGCGCCCGCATCGCGGAAGTTGACGTGGATGCGGGCCGAGTCGCCGGCGCCTTCGAAGGCCAGCACCACGCCTTCGCCGAAACGGGCATGGCGCACGGTCTGGCCCAGGCGAAAGCCGTTCGCGGCAGCGCTTGCGGTGCTCAGGCTGATGGGTCGGGAAACTTCGATCTGTGGCCGGATCGCCTCGAGGCATTCGGGTGGAATCTCGTCCAGGAACCGCGACGGAATGGTGTACTGCTCGCTCTGGTAGAGACGGCGCTTTTCGGCATAGCTCAGATACAGGATCTGCCGGGCTCGGGTCATGCCGACGTAACACAACCGCCGTTCTTCGGCCAGCCCGGAGGCGTCCTCCAGGGCGCGCTGGTGTGGGAACAGGCCTTCTTCCAGGCCCGTGATGAACACGACCTTGAATTCCAGTCCCTTGGCCGCGTGCAAGGTCATGAGCTGAACGCCGTCCTCGCCGCTGCCGGCCTGCATTTCACCTGCTTCGAGCGCCGCATGGGTGAGAAACTCGATCAGGGGCGAGACGCCGGATTCGGGGTCGGTGGTGAATCCGCCGGCCGCGCGGACCAGTTCCTGCAGGTTCTCCTGTCGTCCCTGACCCTGTTCGCCTTTCTCGGCGCCGTGATGCGCCATCAGGCCACTGCGCTGGATGACTTCGGCCACCTGATCGCCCAACGGCAGATCCACGATGGTCTGGGCCAAGGCGTCGATTTGGCGCACGAATGTGGCCAGGGCGGCTGCGGTCCGCCCGCCCGTGAACTGCCGTGCAGCCTGCCATAGGGTCAGGTCTGCGGCACGGGCTTGCTGGCGCAGCGTCTCCACGGTGCGCACACCGATACCGCGCGGCGGAGTGTTGACCACCCGCTCGAAGGCCGCATCGTCATCACGATTCTGGGTCAGGCGCAGATAGGCCAGCGCGTCCTTGATTTCCGCACGCTCGAAAAAGCGCAGGCCACCATAGACGCGGTAGGGAATCCGGGACTGGATCAGGGCCTCTTCCAGCACCCGCGACTGGGCATTGGAGCGATACAGCACAGCCATCTCGCGTCGGGGCATCCCGTCGGACGCCTGACGTCGCAGGGTTTCGACCACGAAATCGGCCTCGTCGCGCTCGTTGAAGGCCCGATAGCAGCGGATGGGTTCGCCACGCGCGCCGTCCGTCCACAGGGTCTTGCCGAGCCG
>DQBD01000258.1:3292-12769 GCA_003526065.1 Gammaproteobacteria bacterium
GCAGGATGTTGCCGACCTCGGCCCCGCGCCAGCCGTAGATGGACTGGTCGTCGTCACCCACCACGAACAGCTGGCCCTGCGGACCCGCCAGCTGGCGCAGCCAGCGGTATTGCAGGGCGTTGGTATCCTGAAACTCATCGACCAGTAGATGACCGAAACGCTGGCGATAGTGGGCCAGCAGCGCGGGATTGCGCTGCAGCAACTCGAAACTGCGCAGCAACAGCTCGGCGAAATCGAGCAGTCCCGCACGCTCGCACGCTTCTTCATAGGCCAGATAGATACGCTGCATCTGGGCATGGGCCGGGTCGTTCCCGGCGTCGACATCGCGCGCACGCAGGCCGATTTCCTTCTGCGCGTTGATGAAGGCCTGGCATTGCCGCGGCGGCCAGCGCGTCTCGTCGAGTTCCAGATTGCGCAGCACGCGCTTGACCAGGCGGCGTTGGTCGTCGCTGTCGAGGATCTGGAAGCCGTCGGGCAGTCCCGCCTCGCGTGCGTGCTGGCGCAACAGACGGTGCGAAAGCCCGTGAAAGGTGCCGATCCAGAGTGTGCCGGCCGGCAGGTTCACCCAGCGCTGCAGGCGCGCGCGCATCTCGCCGGCGGCCTTGTTGGTGAAGGTCACGGCCAGAATGCCGTAGGGCGAGACGCCTTCCACGGTCATCAGCCAGGCCGCGCGATGCACCAGGACCCGGGTTTTGCCGCTGCCGGCACCGGCCAGTACCAGGACCGGCCCAGGCGGGGCGCAGACCGCCTCGCGTTGCGGGCGGTTCAATTCGTCAAGCAGAGCGGTTACGTCGGTCATCGCGGCATTTTAACCCAGCTGACCGAGGCGACGCCGATGCCGGTCGATGATGCGTCACGCTGGCCACTTGAGGGCAGGAGACCGCCGGATCCGCCCCGACCGGACAGGATTTCGGCCCGGCCTCGGGTTATAGTGCTGGAAAACCCGCGGGAGACCCCTCAGATGCTGAAACGTTGCCTTATCCTTCTCTGCTTGTTGGCCCTGACGGCTTGCGCGACCGACCCGTTCGCCAAATCGCCCGCAGCGGGGAGTGGCGCGCTGGCGGGCCAACTGACCGGCGACGCCACCCGGCCGTATGCCGTGTTGATTCTGCCGGCTGAGCAAGGATTCGCCATGGCGTGGACCAGTGCCAAGGCCTATCCGGATGAGGACGGCGATTTCCTGCTTCCCGATCTGGCGCCGGGCCAGTACGTGCTGGCGGGCTTCAGTGACGGTCAGCGACCGTATTGGTTCAACCGCAAGACGGGGGCGGCACGCTGCGTCACCGTGCGCGCCGGTGAGGTGGCCTTCCTTGGTAGTTATCGTCTGATCGAAGGCAAGAGCCCCGAAATCACCGAGCGTTTCTATGGTCTGGAGTGGACCGAAGATCGCAGCGCTGCGGATGTCCTGGGCCGGCTGCGGACCAAGACGGGCGATCCGGCGTGGGCGGCCATGATCGGCAAGACCCTGTCGGCGCTGCCGGATCCCGCGCCTTCGCGTCCGACGCCGGACTGTTCGCAGGCACGATAGTCCGGCTCGTCAGCTCCGCGAGGTTCGATGGTGTTCTCCAGGCCCTGGCGCGCACTCGCCACCGGCTTAGCGTTCCTGCTGGTATCGATGTCGCCTGCGCGGGCCGTCGAACTCGTGGTCGAGGTCGATGGCCTCTCCGGAGATCTCGAGAAGAACGTCCGGGCCACCTTGGGCATCTTGCAGGAAAATGCCGAGCGGATGTCGGAATCTCGGCTGCGCCGGCTGCATCTGCAGGCCGAGGCGGACATCGAACAGGCGCTGCGGCCGTTCGGCTATTACACGCCCAGAATCGACAGTGCGTTGACACCACGTCAAGCCGGCTGGCTGGCGCGCTACCGGATCGATCCCGGCGAGCCGGTTCGGATAGCCGATGTGGCCGTGCGGCTGGCTGGCGCGGGGCAGAATGATCCGGCGCTGCGCAAGGTAGCCGAATCCTTTCCGCTCAAATCGGGGGACGTGGCGGATCATCGCCGCTACGAAGAGGGGAAAACCCGGCTGCGCCGTCGTGCGCTGTCGAACGGCTATCTGGATGCCGACTTCGATCCTGCCGAGCTGCGCATCGACCCCGCTGCCGGCCAGGCGGAGATCTTGCTGACGCTCAATACGGGCCAGCGCTACCGCTTTGGGCCGGTGAGTCTGGAACAGGATATCCTGCGGCCCCAGTTCCTCACTCGGTTCATCCCCTTCGCGCCCGGGGATGACTACGAGATCCGCAAGCTGCTTGATCTTCAATATGTTCTGGATGACACCGAGTATTTCTCGCGCGTCGAGGTCATTCCGCATCCGGAGCAGGCGGTGGATGGGGCCGTCCCGATCGAAGTCGCGCTCGATCCGAACAAGCGCCACAAGTACACCTTTGGCATCGGCTACGGCACGGACACTGGGCCGCGCGGGACCCTGGGGTGGGACAATCGGCGCGTCAATTCCTTGGGGCATCGTTGGCGCAGCCAGCTGAAACTGGCTCAGGTCGATGCCAGTGCCCAGTTCAGCTATCTCATTCCGATCGACAATCCGGCCACCGATTCGCTGGATCTCAACGGCGGTTTGCGGGAAACCAACGTCGAGGACCGAACCAGCCGGATCACCAGCATCGGCGTGGCCCGCACCGACCGCGACGCACCGTGGATGCGCATCCTGCGCATCAATCTCGAACACGAGCGTTTTCAGCTCGATGGCTCGGATGAAGAAGAGACGATCCTGTCACTGCTGCCGGGCGCCAACTGGACCTACACCCGTGCCGACGATCCGCTTTACCCCCGCGACGGCTTGCGCTGGAGTGTCGATTTTCTCGCGGGGGTGTCCCCGGATGCGACACCCTACGGCCAGGCGTTGATGGAGACTCGCTGGGTGCACCCGGCCGGAAGCCGGGGGCGCTGGATCCTGCGCCAGCAAAGCGGTGCGACCGTGGCCGATACCTTGTCGGATGTCCCGTTGTCCAAGCGCTTTTTCGCCGGCGGCGATAACAGCGTGCGCGGCTACGACTACCAGGAGCTGGGCTCGCGCAACGAAGCGGGGCTGGTCCAGGGTGGGCGTTACCTGGTCACGGCCAGCGCGGAATTCGAGCAGTTGCTGTGGCGGCAGTGGGGCGCCGCGGTCTTCGTGGATGCCGGCAACGCATTCGATGATACCGAGATGGATCTGAAAACAGCGGCGGGATTGGGTTTGCGTTGGCGCAGTCCGGTCGGACCGTTGAAACTGGATGTCGCCCAGCCGCTGGATGAGCCGGATGCCGGGTGGCGGCTTCACCTGAGTCTGGGATCGGAGCTATGAGGTGGGCATGGCGCATTGCAGCAGCTGTGCTTGCCGGGCTGCTGTTCGGACTGGTCGCGCTGCTTTTGGCACTGTGGGGGCTGCCTAACGGCCCTGACCGTCTGGCTCGATGGCTGCAACCCCATTCTCCGATCGCTTTTGATTACGTGCGCTTCGAGGGTCCTCTGCGAGGGCCATGGCGCATCGAGCAGCTCACCGTTCGAAGCGATCGCTGGGACCTGGCGGCTGAACAGATCGAGCTGGCCTGGCATCCGGCAGCGCTGCTGCGGGGCACGCTGCATGTGGAACGGCTGGCCGTGCAGCAGATGCGCTTTCGCAACGAACCGCCCGCCGAACCGGAACCGCCACGCGAGGCGACACTTCCGGCGCCTTTGCGTTTGCCGCTGGCCGTGCATTTGGACCAGTTCCAACTCGATGACGGGTGTTACCAGGCGGGCGACGCCGAACCCGAATGCGTCGACGGCCAGATCACGAATCTGCGTCTGGACGGCAGTGCGTGGGCGGTTGATGCGTTGGCACTGGCGCATCCGCGGCTGCAGCTGAGCGGTCGCGGGAACGGCGAGGCCGCTGGCCGCTGGCCGTTTTCGGCGCGCTTGCGCGCTGAAACCGAGATCCCGGACTGGCCGCTTTGGACCGGCGAGTTCGCGTTGGACGGAGATCTGATCGAATTCGGTGTAGCGCACGCCGCGGCACCGCCTTACGCCTATCAGCTCGCTGTACGGGTGAGTGAGCCCTTGGGAGCGCTGCGCTGGCAAGCCGAGTGGATGACGGAGGCGCTGCGTCCCCATGCGTTCCGCACCGATGTGCCGGAGGCAGTCGTGCTGAGCGGAACCATTCAGGCAAACGGCACGGCGCAGGCCGCGGATGTCGAGGCGGCACTGCATGCCGATGGCGCGCCGGAGGGACCGTGGGATGCCCGACTCACCGGCATGGTGGATGCCGGTTCGGGACGCATCGACCGTCTGACGCTGGATGCGCCCATCGGTCGGGTCCGGGGGCAGGGGCAGTATGTGTTCAGTGGCGCCGACACCGACGTGCTGCAGGCCGATTTGTCCTGGGAGGCGCTGCGCTGGCCCGGCACCGCGCTGGACAGTCCGGAAGGCAAGCTTTCGATCAGCGGCCAGCCGACACGCTATGACCTGAGCCTGCAAGCGCGCCTGGCGGGCGCTTGGGCCGGTGGCGGCCAGGCCAGCATCGCCCTGGCAGGCGAGGGGAATCGGCAGGCGTTTGAGTTCAGCCGGATCGAGGCGCGCAATCTGCTCAAGGGTCGACTGGACGGACGCGGCCAGGTCGCGTGGGCGCCG
The DNA here is from genome assembly GCA_003526065.1 of Gammaproteobacteria bacterium. Next base: position 7,895 of record DQBD01000258.1, read on the forward strand.
GAGCTGACCTGGGATCTCGCCCTGCGTGGGCAGGGATTCGATCCGGGTGCGCTCGACGCGCGCTGGCCTGGACGACTGGCGTTCGATGCTTCCACCCGTGGCCAGCGCGACGACGCAGGGCTGGCCGCTGAGCTGCAGGTCGACACGGTGCAGGGGCGATTGCGGGGACGCGCGGTTCAGGGTCGGCTGGCGCTGCAGGGTGCGGGATCCGAATGGACACTGGAACAATTGGATGTCCGCTCGGGTGAGGCGCGGATGCGCGCCACCGGCCGATGGGGGCCGCAGATCGCGATGCAGGCTCGTTTGCGGGTACCGGATCTTGCCGATCTGTGGCCGGGTGCAAGTGGACGTGCCGAACTCGATGCGCGTGCCGACGGGCCTCAGGACGATCCGCAGGTGGAGCTCGAGGCTTCCGCGCGTGAGGTTCGGATGGAATCGCTGCGGGTGAGCGTCCTGGATCTGTCCGGCAGCTGGGGCGGGAAAAATGAACCGCTCCAGGCTGATGCGTCGATCCGTCAACTGGAGGTGGGATCGAACACAGTGGATTCGATCACGCTTGACCTGCGCGGGCGACCGGCTGACCACCGCTTGTCGTTCACCGTCGATCGGCGTGACCTTGCGCTGCAGTTGGCGTCGGCCGGCGGTTGGACGCAGGAGCGCTGGGTGGGGCGGCTGACGGCGTTGTCGCTTCGCCCCCCGGCCGGTGCGCCGTGGCAACTGGATCGGCCGGCGCCGTTGCAGCTGAGTATGCGGGACGCCGCCCTCGAGGGTCTTTGTCTGCGCGCATCAAGCCAGTCGCTGTGTGCCGATGGTCGGTGGAGCGGTGCCGGGTGGCAGGCGCAGCTGCGTCTGGCCGATCTGGATCTCGCGCCGTGGCGGGTCCTTGTGGGGAATGAATGGACGCTTGCGGGAACGATTGGCGCGACGGTGGATGCCCGGGGTGATGCGGAGCGCCTTGCAGGGACGCTGAGCGCGCGCGCGGACGGCGTGGTGGTGGAACGGCGCAGTCCCATCGCTTCATTGCCACCCGAACGGCTGCTGACCATACCCGAGCTGCGTTTGTCGGGTGAAGCAACAGATGATGGGCTCACCGCCGGGTTGAGTGGCGTGCCGGGCAAGAAGGGTCGGCTGGAAGCGCAGTTGGCGATGCCGGGCTACACCGGGCGCTGGCGGGAGCTCAGCCGTCTGCCGGTCGAGGGTCGCATGGTGCTGGAAACCGACGAGCTTGCGGCGCTGACTCTCCTGAGCCCCCACCTCGACCAACCCCAGGGGCGTTTCTCGGCCGATCTGGCCTGGCGCGGTCCGTGGCAAGCGCCAGTCTTTTCCGGCGGTGCACGTTTGGCCGGCGGGTCGGTCGACGTACCGGTCGCCGGTCTGCAGCTGCGCGACATCGCGCTGGAGGCGAGTCCGACCGCCGGGGATCAACTCCAGTTTGCCGGGCAACTCACATCCGGCGGCGGCGATCTGTCGCTGCAGGGGCAGCTGAAGCTGCAGGCGGGTCAACCGCAATTGCTGGCGCAGCTGAAGGGCCGCGATGTTCGGGTGGCCAATACGGCCGAAGCGGAGGTGTGGGTCTCTCCGGACATTCAGGTGGGCTACGCGCCGGCCGGCCTGTCTGTGCAGGGGCAGCTCACCGTGCCGCAGGCCCTGCTCAAGCCCAAGGAATTGGAGGGAACCGTTCGTCCCAGCAGCGATGAGATCATCGTCGGAGCAGCGGCCGAACCGGAACCGGAAACCCTGGCCTGGAATCTGGATCTACGCCTGATCCTGGGCGATCGGGTGCGATTCGAAGGATTCGGCCTCAAGACCGATATCACCGGTCAGTTGGGCTTGCGTGAAGGCCCAGGGACCCTGCCGGTGGCCAGCGGTGAGCTGGTGCTTGATGGGCGCTATCGAGCCTATGGTCAGGATCTCACGATCGAGCGGGGGCGGATTCTCTATACCGGCGTGCCGCTGGACAGCCCGGGGCTCGACTTGCGGGCCAGCCGCGAATTCCAGGAACAGACCGTCGGCGTCGAAGTGCGAGGCCTACTTCAGCAGCCTGACGTGAAGGTATTCTCGGCGCCGCTGCTACCCCAATCCGACGCCCTGGCCTACCTCGTGCTCGGGCGGCCGTTGAATCAGGCCAGCAGCGATGACAGCGCCGCCATGAATCGGGCGGCCGCTGCCTTGGGTCTGGCGGGGGGGGAGCTGCTCGCCCAGCGTATCGGTGGTCGTCTGGGTGTACAGGATGTCGAGATTCGCAATTCGGGCGACGTGGCAACCAGTGAGTTGAGTTTCGGGCGCTATCTCACGCCCAGGCTGTATATCAGCTACGGCGTGGGCGTCTTCAATGCCGTGAGTACCCTGCGCACCCGCTACGAACTCAGCCGACGCTGGACATTGCGAACCGAAAGCGGCGTTCAGTCCAGTATCGACGCGATCTATACCCTGGAACGGTGAACGCACCGCCCGTCAACCGGGCCTCGCACGCGGTGCTCAGGAAACCGCCGGACTCGATGTGGTCGGCGGCGTGTCGAGCAGTTCGGCGGCGCGCAACCGCGCTTCGCCCATATTGCGAGCGTATTCCAGGCGGCCGACGAGCCGGCGGATGCCCACACGCCGCAGCTTGAGAACCAGCCGGGGAGACAGGCCGCACAGCAGGACAGTCTGGCGGCGTCGATGCGCCTGCCGGATGAGGTCTTCCAGGGCCGTCATCCCCGTCATGTCCATCAATTGCACATCGGCCATGTCCAGGATGAGCACGCGCAGGCTCGGATCGACGGTGTGCAGGGTGCGCAAGGCCTTTTGTGCGGCACCGAAAAACAAGGGGCCGTTGATGTCGTAGATCAGGAGGCCGGGTAACTCCGGGCCCTCTGATCCGGCGATCTCGTGGTTGCTCAGCAGGCGACCTTCGGTAAGGTCGATGACGCGCTTGATGAACAGGATCGCCGCCAGGCCCATGCCGACGGTCACCGCAACCACCATGTCGAACAGGATGGTCAGGCTGAAGCAGGTCAGCAACACCATCACATCGCTGCGGGGCGCGTGGCGCAGTACGCGCACGAAGTGCCGGGCTTCGCTCATGTTCCAGGCCGTCATCAGCAGCAGGCCGGCCAGCGCGGCCATGGGTAGATAGGCCAGCAGGTCGGCCAGGGCAACCACCGCAAGGAGTACGATGCCGGCATGGCTGACACTCGCCAGCGGCGAGTGTGCGCCGGCGCGAATGTTGGTCGCGGTGCGGGCGATGGCAGCGGTAGCCGCCACACCGCCGAAGAACGGCGCGATCAGGTTGCCCAGGCCCTGCCCGACCAATTCGGCGTTGGGGTCATGGCGTGTCCCGGCCATGCCGTCGGCCACCACCGCGCACAGCAGTGATTCCAGGGCCCCCAGCATCGCGATGGCGAATGCCGGTCCCAGCAGGTCCTGAAGCAACCCAAAGGACAGACCCAATGGCTTGCCGTCCGGGCCGGGTTGCAGCCATGGCCATTGCCATTGCGGCAGAAACGGCGGAATTCCCTGACCGTTCTGGCCGCCGGTCGTCCAGGTGAATCGGGATCCGATGGTCTCCACGGTCCAGTCCGGTCCGAGTCGCGCCAGCAGCAGCGACAGCAGGGTGCCGGCCAGCAGGGCGACGAGGTGCCCCGGAAAGCGTAGCCCCAGCCGTGGCCAGGCCACCATGATGGCCAGGGTCGTGGCCCCGACGAGTGCGTTGGCGGCATGCATTTCCGGGACGGCGGCCAGCAACGTGCCCAGCCGATCCCAGTAGTGGCCGTCCAGGGCGCCCACCGGCAGGCCCAGGAAATCCTTCAGCTGCAATGTAGCGATCACCACAGCGATGCCGCTGGTGAAGCCCACCGTCACCGGATAGGGCACCAGTTCGATGAACCGCCCCAGCCGCGCCAGGCCCATGAACAGCAGGATCCCGCCCGCCATGGCACCCGCGGTGAGCAGGCCGCCGAGACCGAATTGCTGGGCGATGGGAAGCAGGACCACGACGAAGGCGGCAGTGGGGCCCGACACATTGACGCGCGACCCCCCGGTTAGCGCGATGATCGCGCCCGCCACGATGGCCGTATAGAGGCCGTGCTGGGGGGCAACGCCACTGGCAATGGCCAATGCCATGGCCAGCGGCAGGGCGACGACACCAACGGTGGCGCCGGCGGTGAGGTCGCTGATGACGTTCTGACGCGTATAGCCGCGGTTCAGGGTGTCTTTCAGGGCCTGGGCAAACGGCAGGGACTGGCGATGATCCATGGCGGATCCTTTATCAAAGAGCATGCGGGCTGAGCGCGGGAGACGTGCGTTATGTTAATCGATCCGGGTGTTATGCGGGGCTGTGCAGCGCCCCAACGAGCCGCGATAATGCTCGCTGGACCAAATTCATAACATGGATGATTGGAGGAGCTTCATGCACAAGCCGCGTGCGATTTTCAGCGAAGAACACGAAATGTTTCGCCAGACCTGTCGCCGCTTCTATGAAAAGGAAGTGGTGCCCTATCACGATCAGTGGGAAGAGGACGGACAGGTGTCCCGGGAGGTCTGGCTCAAGGCCGGCGAGGCGGGCCTGCTGTGCATGTCGCTGCCGGAGGCCTATGGCGGCGCGGAGGCCGATTTCCTGTTCACCGTGGTGCAGGCCGAGGAACAGACCCGCGCCGGCGCCTCCGGGCCCGGCTTCATGCTGCACAATGAAATCGTCGCGCCCTACATCTTCAAGTACGGCAACGACGAACAGAAACAGCGCTGGCTGCCGCGCATGGCCAAGGGCGAGCTGATCGGCGCCATCGCCATGACCGAGCCCGGCACGGGTTCGGATCTGCAGGCGGTCAAGACCCACGCCCGGCGTGAAGGCGACCACTACATCCTGAACGGCCAGAAGACCTTCATCACCAACGG
>DQBD01000265.1 GCA_003526065.1 Gammaproteobacteria bacterium
GTCATCAGCACCGGGCGCAGGCGCACCGGGCAGGCCTCGCGCAGTGCCTCGCCGATGCCCTTGCCCTCGGCCCGCAGCTGGTTGGTGAGGTCCACCAGCAGGATGGAGTTCTTGGCCACCAGGCCGATCAGCAACACCAGCCCGATCATCGAGTAGATGTTCAGCGTGTCGCCGGCAAGCCACAGGGCCGCCAGACCACCGACCATGGCCAGCGGCTGGGCGATCATGATGATCAACGGCTGCAGGAACGAGTCGAACTGGCTGGCCAGCACCATGTACAGCATGACCAGCGCCAGCACGAAGGCGGTGGTGACATAGGTCATGGTCTGCGCAAACTCGCGCGCCGAGCCGAGCAGCTTGATCGAATACCCCAGCGGCAACACCTCGCCGGCCACACGCTCCACGTGAGCGACCGCCTCGTTCAGCGGAATCTCCGGATTGTTATAGAAATTCGCCGCGTATTGCAGATCGAGCCGATCGATACGAGCCGGCCCGGGTTTCTCGACGAAGCGCGCCACGGTGTCCAGCCTCACCAGCTCGCCGCCGGCTGCCCGCAGGAAAATCTTGCTGAGGTCGGCCGGGGTCTGGAAGGTGCCTTCCGGTGCCTTCAGGCGCACGTCGTAACGCTCGCCATCCCCCGGCTCGTCGTTCCACTTGGCCACGTCCACCCCACCGGCCAGCACGTTGGCGGCCATCGCCACCTCGCGGCTGGTCAGCCCGAGCGCCGCGGTCCGCGTACGATCCACGTCCAGGCGCAGCTGCGGCATGTTCAGCAACAGGTCGAGGTCGATGAATCCGAAGCCGGGGATCTCACCCAGGCGCGCGCGCATCTGCTCGGCGTACTCGCCGACCTTCTGCAGGTTGGGGCCGCGCACGGCGAACTGCAGCTTCTCGCCGCGCTGCCCGCCAATGGCCGGCGTTGGCACGGCAAAGGCGCGTACACCGGGCAGCTGCGCCAGTTGTGGGCGCAGGCGGGCCAGCACTTCCTGCTGACTGACGTCGCGCTCATCACGCGGCGAAATGGTGACGAACACCAGGCCCTCGTTGGCCTGGGCGGTCTGGAACAGGCCGATCGCGCCGAAGGCGTACTCGACCGTCGGGTCCGCGTACAGCACCTCCTCGATCAGCTGCATGCGCGAGTTCGTGTACTCGACGCTCGAACCCAGCGGCGTCTTGAAAATCACCATGAAGCGAGACTCGTCCTCGTCCGGAACGAATTCCTTGCCCAGCACGCTGAAGAACAGTCCGCTGCTGGCCACCACCAGGACGGTCGCCGTCAGCACCGCCCAGCGACGCCGCAGTCCGGCCTCCAGCACCCGTCGATAGAAGCGCTCCAGTGCGTCGAAGAACCGTCCGAACGCCGCGTACAGCCGGCCATGCTTCTGGCTGACGTCCAGGTAGCGCGAACACAGCATGGGTGTCAGTGTCAGCGACACGAACCACGACACCAACACGCCGAACACCACCACCACCGAGAAGGAGCTGAAGAACCGCCCGACCATGCCCCCCATGAACACCACCGGCACGAAGATGGCCACCAGCGACAGGGTGGCTGCCAGCACCGCGAACATCACCTGCCGGGTGCCCTCGATCGCCGCGCTGCGCGGGTCGGGGTCGATGTGCTCACGGTGGCGATGAATGTTCTCCAGCACCACGATGGCGTCATCGACCACCACGCCGACCAGCAGCAAAAGTGCCAGCAGGGTCATGGAATTGAACGTGAAATCGAAGAAGTACATCACCGCGATGGCGCCCAGCAGCGACACCGGGATGGCGGCGGCGATGATGACCGTGGCCCGCAGGCTGCGCAGGAACACCAACACCACCACACCGGCCAGCAGGGTACCGGCGATCAAGTGCTCCTCCAGAGCCTCGACCATCTGGACGATGAAGATCGAGTTGTCGGTGCCGGGCTTGATCTGGATGCCGGCCGGCGCCTGCGGCCGGATTTCCGTATCCAGGCGATGCTTCACCTCGTCGACGATGGCCACCGTGTTGGCACCGGACACCTTCACCACGCCCAGGCCGATCACCGGTTGCCCGTCGCGTCGTGCCAGGCGCCGGTAATCGGCCATGCCGTCGATCACCGTGGCCACCTGTGACAGGCGAATCTCGGCGCCATCCTCGTAGCCGACCACCATGTTCTGCAGCTGGCGCGCGTTGTGGTACTCGATGTCGAGCTTCAGCAGCCGTTCCTGCGTCTGCGAGGTAACGAAGCCGCCCGGCAGCAGCACGTGCTCGTTGCGAAAGGCGTCGAGCAGGTCCTGCACGGTCAGTCCGTGTGCCGCCAGCCGCTCGGGGGACACCTCGACCCGGATGTTGCGCTCGCGCAGGCCACCGATGCGAATGTCGCCGACCCCATCGATGGTCTCGATCTGTCGACGCAGCGTGTTGCTGACATAGGTATTCAGCTGCTGCAAGGTACGGTCGCCGAGGATGTGCATCCAGTAGATGGGCGTGGCATCGGCCTCCACCTTGGCCACCACCGGCGGGTCGGCGTCCTCGGGCAGCTGCGCCACCACCTGGCTGACCTTCGACTGCACCTCCTGGAAGGCAACGTCGATGTCCTTCTGCAACTTGAAGGTGATGGTTACCTGCGACACGCCCGGCGTGGAGCTGGACTGGATATGGTCGATACCCGGGACGCTGTTGACCTGACGCTCGATGATGTTGGTGATGCTGGCGTCGATGATTTCCGGATTGGCGCCGCGCTGCGTGGTCGTCACCGACACGATCGGGAAATCGACATGCGGGAAGCGGTCGACGCCCAGGGTGCGGAACGCCACCAGCCCGAACAGCACGATCACGCCGCTGAACATGTACGCCAGTACATGCCGGTTGATGGAAAGCTCGGGCAGGCTCATGCGCCACCGTCCAGCACACGCACCGCGGCGCCGTCGCTCAGGAACCCAGCGCCGTCCACCGCCACCAGCGCGCCCGCCTCAAGGCCCGCCAGGATTTCCACCTGGCCGTCCTGGTAGACGCCGGTCTGCACCACCACCGCGCGCGCCCGGTCATCCTCCACCAGGTACACCGTCGGCCCGGCCGGACGCATCACCACGGCCGTCTCCGGCACCAGCAGCGCCTGGTCGCGCCGATCCAGAATGACCTCGCCATCCACGCTGGCGCCCGGCTTCCAGCCGCCGGGGTTCGGCAGGTCCACCAGCACCAGCAGCGCCCGGTTGGCCATGCCCACGGTCGGACGGATTTCGGTCACGGTGCCCTCGACCACCGTATCGGGCACCGCCGGCGAGCGCAGGCGCACCGGCAACCCCGAACGCAGCACGTCGGCAAGCGCCTCCGGATACGGCAAGGTGACGCGCAACAGCTGATCGGTGCTCAGACGCAGCAGCGGCGTGCCAACGCCCACGTAGTCGCCCTCGTTCACCATGCGCGCCGCCACCCCCGCGTCAACCGGCGCCAGCACCCGGCCACGGGCCAGATTGCGCTCGGCCTCGGACAGCTGGGTGCGCGCCGCCGCCAGTTGGCTGCGCAGCGCCTTCAGCTGGGCCTGGGCATCGTCAAGCGCGTTCTTGGCGAAGAAATCGCTCTTCGCCAGCGTTTCATAGCGGGCAACCAGGCGCTCCTGCTGGCCGATCAACGCCTCCAGGCGGCCGATCTCGGCCCGCGCCGCACCGCGTCGAAGACGGTAGTCCTCGCTGTCCAGCACCACCAGCGGCTGCCCCTTGCGCACCGTGTCACCGACCTCCACCTCGACGGTGAGCACCCGCCCGGCCACCTCGGCCGCCACCACCGGCTCGACCAGGCTCTCGACCTGGCCGACGCTCGCTTCGACGGTTTCCACCGGCGCGCTCATCACCGGCTCGGCGGTGATCAGGATGCCAGGCGGCTTGACGCTGCCCGTCTCCTGCGGGCCGCAGCCGCCGAGCAGACTGAAACCGGCGAACACCGCCACAGCGGGCCACAAGAACGGGCGCGAAATAGACATGGACAACAGCGACTTCAAGGGAAGGTTGGGGGTGCATGCCACAGCCCGGTCGCGAACGGCGACAGGCGGGGCGACAGGCATGCGGCGGCGGCCGTGGAGCGGCCGTACAGTCAGCGCGGTCTTATAGCACACGGCCGATGCCCGCGAACACGCACACCATCGACATTCGCCGGCCCCCCATCAAGCCGGCGGCAGCGCCCATGGCCGTTCATTTCGAAGCGCCGCCTGACACTGACGGTGCTCCGGCAGGGCTGTTGCCAGCAGGGCATAGAACTGCGGACCGTGGTTCAGATGCCGCAGGTGGCAAAGTTCGTGAAAAAGTACATAGTCGATCAACGGTGGCGACAGCAGCACCAGGCCGATGTTGAGCGTGATGCGCCCATCCGCGCTGCAACTGCCCCAGCGCCGGCGCAGGCGCATCAACCGTGGCGGCGGCAGCTGCCTCCCATCCAGCCAGGGCAGCTGCGCGGCCAGTGCCCACAGGCGCTGCGGCAACAATGCGTGCGCCTGGTCGCGATACCAGGCGTCGAGCGCACGGGCCACCACCAACGGCTGCTGGGGCTGCGCCACTCGCACCTGGAAGCCGGCCTCGGACAGGACCACCTGGCGGCGCCCGACACTCAACTGCAGCGCATGCCATTGGCCCAGATACCGCTGACGGCTGCCGGCACTGAAGTCGGCCGGCGGCGACAGCTGCGCCAGGCGCTCGAACTGACGCGCGATCCAGCGCCGGTGACGGGCCAGAAGCTGCGGATAAAGCCGCGCCGGAAGGCGCTCAGGCACGCGCAGCTCGAGCGTACCGTCGGCCGCCACGCGCAGCGCGTAGGTGCGTCGCCGTGCCCGCACGACCCGACACGTGACCGCCCGGTCATCCAGTTCGAAACGCAGCGACGCGCTCATGCCGCCGTCGACGCCGCCGGCTGCACCGGGCACTCGAACACGAGCAGGCAGCGCGCCGGCACCTCCAAGACCGTGCCCGCCTCCAGTTGCCAGCCGTCGCCGCGTCCGGTCTCTTCCTGCGTGTCGAGCACCCGCCGCCAGGCGGCACCGCCAGCGGCCGGCGGTGCCACGAAGCGCACCGATGCCGCGCCCGCGTGCAGGATCACCAGAAAGCTCGAATCCAGACGCGAACCGCCATGACCACCGGGGTGCTCGGCACCGGCTGCGCCGCTGATGACAAACGCAAGCCAATGCGGATGCAGCTGCCAGTCATGTCCGTCACGCTCGCCACCGTCCGGGGTCAACCACAGGATGTCCTTCTGGGCGCCGTCGAGCGCCTCTCCCTTGAAGAAACGGTCGCGCCGGAACACGCCGTGCGCCGCACGCAACCGCAAAACGCGCTGCAGGAACCGGTGCAGGTCGCCACCGTCCGGCTGTTGCAGCCGTTCCCAATCCAGCCAGGCAATGGGATTGTCCTGGCAATAAGCGTTGTTGTTGCCCGCCTGCGAATGACCGAACTCGTCGCCCGCCAGCAACATGGGCGTGCCCTGCGAAAGCACCAGAGTGGCCAGCAGGTTGCGCATCTGCCTGCGGCGCAGGCGCTCGATGGCCGGGTCGTCGGTCACGCCCTCGACACCGCAGTTCCAGGACAGGTTGTGATCACTGCCGTCCCGATTGCGCTCACCGTTGGCGGCGTTGTGCTTGCGCGAGTAGGTCACCAGATCGCGCAGCGTGAAACCGTCGTGGGCGGTCACATAGTTGACGCTCGCGGCCGGCCGCCGGCCGTGGTTCGGGAACAGGTCGCTGGACCCGGTCATGCGCGAGGCCAGCGCCGGCGCGTGACCGGCATCGCCCCGCCAGAAGCCACGCGCGGTATCGCGAAAGCGGTCGTTCCACTCCCCCCAGCCAGCCGGGAACCCACCCAGCCGGTAACCGCGCGGCCCCAGATCCCACGGCTCGGCGATCAGCTTGCACCCCGCCAGCTGTGGATCCTGGCGCACGGCGGCGAAGAAACCTGCCTCCGGGTCGAAGTCCGCTTCAAGCCCGGTTCCGTGCACCGCGGCGCGCCGCGCCAGGGTGGTGGCCAGATCGAAACGAAACCCATCGACGCCCATCTGCTGCACCCAGTAGCGCAGCGCGTCGAGCACCAGCTGCAACACCCGCGGCCGGGCCAGATTCAGGCTGTTGCCACAGCCCGTGAAGTCCAGCCCGTAGCGCGGATTGGCCGGGTCAAGGTGGTAATAGGTGGCGTTGTCGATACCGCGAAACGACAGCGTCGGCCCCAGTCGGTCACCCTCGGCGGTGTGGTTGAACACCACGTCCAGCAACAGCTCGATGCCGGCGGCGTGCAATTCGCGCGCCAGCAGCCGGAACTCACCCAGGTCCGGCCGCGTCAGGAAGCGGTTGTCCGGGGCGAAGTAGGCCAGCGTGTTGTAGCCCCAATAATTGACGCGCCCATCGTCAACCAGACGCCGTTCGTCCAGGTGGGCGTGCACTGGCAGCAGCTCGACCGCGCTGACGCCGAGCCCGCGCAGGTGGTCGACGACGACCGGCTCGGCCAGCGCGCGAAAACTGCCGCGCAGATCGTCCCTGACCTGCGGGTGACGCCGCGTGTAGCCGCCGACGTGCAGCTCGTACAACACGCTGCGCCGCCACGGTGTGTTCGGCCGACGCCACTGGCGCCCGTCGACCGGGTCGCCCACCACCACGCACTTTGGCATGTAGCGGGCACTGTCGCGACTGTCGAACGACAGATCCTCGCGCGGATCGCCCACACGATAGCCATACAACGCATCGTGCCAGCGCACGTCCCCGTGCAGCAGGCGGGCGTAGGGATCCAGCAACAGCTTGTGGTGGTTGAAACGGTGTCCGCGCTCGGGCGCGTAGGGCCCGTACACCCGGTAGCCGTACAGTTGGCCCGGACGCAGATCCGGCAGATAGGCATGCCAGACCTCGTCCGTGTACTCGGCCAGCCGCACCCGGTCCGTCTCGCGCCGGCCGGCGGCATCGAACAGACACAGCTCGACCCGCTCTGCATGGAGCGAGAACAGCGCAAAGTTGACGCCACGCCCGTCCCAGTGCGCTCCCAGCGGATACGGCCGCCCGGGCCAGACGCGCAGCGCGCTCATCGCTGCGGCCGCGCGGCGCTCAGTCGCGGAAGTTGACGTACTGCAACGGCAGATCGAAATCGGACTGCCCGCGCAGCAGCGCGATCACCGCCTGCAGGTCGTCCCGCTTCTTGCCGCTCACACGCAGCTCGTCTCCCTGCACCGCGGTCTGCACCTTGAGCTTTTTGTCCTTGATCAGACGCACCAGGCGACGGGCGTGTTCGGCATCGATGCCCTGGCGCACGGTGATGGTCTGCGTGGCACGCTGCCCGGCTTCCACCACCTTGCCGTAATCGAGGGCCTTGAGGTCGACACCGCGCTTGGCAAGACGCGTGCGCAGCACGTCCAGCAACTGCTCGATCTGGAAACGGCTTGGCGCCTCGGCGGTCATCACCGCGTCGGTGAGCGTCACCTTGGCGCCCGTGTCCTTGAAGTCGAAGCGGGTCGACAGCTCACGGTTGGTTTGGTCGACCGCATTGGCGACCTCGTGCAGATCCGCTTTGGAAACGACATCAAACGACGGCATGAAGCACCTCGCAATTGCTCTTCTGACGCCCTGCCCTCACGCGGTACCGGTGCCGCTGTCCGAGGCGGACGGCGGCGCGGTTTCCACCTGAACGAACCCACCGACCGGCTTGACCGGTGGCGGTGGCGTCGGCGTCGGCGCAGAAGCCGGCTCCACCGCCACCGGGGCCGCCTCCGGCGCGGGCGCCGTCTCCTGGCGCGGCATCTCCACCACCATCGCCGGCTCCGTCGCCGGCGCCGGCGCTTTTCGCTCGACCATGGAAGCTATCGGGGGCGCAGCCACCCACTTCGGCGCCGGGGCAGCCGATTCACTTTCTCGCGCCGCGACCGGTTCGGGCGCACGCTCGGCAGACTGGGCGCGCGCAGCGGCCTTCTGCTTGCCGTTCTGCTCCGCCGCGGCGGAGCAG
>DQBD01000181.1:0-355 GCA_003526065.1 Gammaproteobacteria bacterium
GCCTGCCGGTGCTCGGTGACGGCGGGCCGCTGCTGCTCCCGCCGCACCAGAGTCTGCACATCGGCAAGGACGGCACCGTCACGGTGGTACCGGACGGGCAGGGGCCGGAGGCGCTGGTCACGGTGGGCCGCATCAAGCTGGTGAACCCGCCGCCGGACAGCCTGGTCAAGGGCGCCGACGGCACGCTGCGCATGCCGGACGGCGCGCCGCTGCCGGCCGACGCCGCCGTCACCCTGGCCGCCGGGGCGCTGGAGAGCAGCAACGTCAGCGCCGTCGGCGCCATGGTGCAGATGATCGAGACCAGCCGTCAGTACGAACTGCAGGTCCGCCTGATGCAGACCGCCGAGCGGGCCGA
>DQBD01000181.1:700-3663 GCA_003526065.1 Gammaproteobacteria bacterium
GCGCAGCAGACGCGCATGGAGGTGGTGTCCAACAACATCGCCAACGTGAACACCACCGGCTTCAAGCGCGAGCGGGCGGTGTTCGAGGACCTGCTGTACCAGAACGTGCGCCAGGTCGGCGCCAATTCCACCCAGGACACGCAGCTGCCGAGCGGCTTCTCGCTGGGCACCGGCGTGCGCGTGGTGGCGACCGAGAAGCTGCACAGCCAGGGCAACCTGGTCAACACCGGCAACCCGTTCGACCTGGCCGTCCAGGGCAAGGGCTTCTTCCAGATCCTGATGCCCGACGGCAGCCTTGCCTACACCCGTGACGGCAGCTTCCAGATCAACCAGGACGGTCAGCTGGTGACCTCCAGCGGTTACGAAGTGCAGCCGTCGATCACCGTGCCGGAGGGCGCGCTCAGCGTCACCATCGGTTCCGACGGCACCGTGTCGGCGCTGCTGCCGGGTTCCACGGCGCCGACCCAGATCGGCAGCCTGCAGCTGACCGACTTCATCAACCCGGCCGGCCTGCAGGCGGTCGGCCAGAACCTGCTGATCGAGTCCGGCTCCAGCGGCGCGCCGCAGACCGGCACGCCGGGCCTCAACGGCCTGGGCACGCTGACGCAGGGCGCGGTCGAGAGTTCCAACGTCAACGTCGCCGAAGAACTGGTCAACATGATCGAGACGCAGCGGGCCTACGAGATGACCTCGAAGGCCATCCAGAGCGCCGATCAGATGATGCAGTTCGTCACCAACAACCTGTAACGGGGTGACGACCATGCGCGCCATTCTCGTCCTGCTGTCGGTGGCGCTGCTGTCCGCCTGCGCGGGCAGGCAGCACAAGCCGGACCCGGACTTTGCCGCCACCTATCCGGAGCCGCCGCAGGCCGCGCCCGGTTCGGCCGGTGGCGCCATTTTCCAGGCCAGCTACCAGCCCGGCGCCACGCTGTACCTGTTCGAGGACGTCAAGCCGCGCCGCGCCGGCGACGTGCTGACGGTGGTCCTGGTGGAGGAAACCAGCGCCAGCAAGGCGGCCAAGACGGCCACCAGCAAGGACAGCAGCGTGGACATCGCCAACCCGACCCTGCTCGGCGCGCCGGTGCAGTTCAACACGCCCAACGCCCTGCCGCTGGCCAGCCACAGCAACAACACCCTCGCCAGCAGCCTCAGCGGCGAGCGCGAGTTCTCCGGCAGCGGCAACAGCAGCCAGAGCAACAAACTCACCGGTCGCGTCACGGTGACCGTGGCGCAGGTGCTGCCCAACGGCAACCTGGTGGTGCGCGGCGAGAAATGGCTCAAGCTCAACCAGGGCGAGGAGTACGTACAGATTTCCGGCATCGTGCGCCCGGCCGACATCCGCACCGACAACACCGTGCTGTCGACCCAGGTGGCCGACGCACGCATCGCCTACACCGGCAAGGGCGCCGTCAACGACGCCAACGTCATGGGCTGGCTGGCGCGCTTTTTCACCAGCGCGCTGTTCCCGTTCTGAGGCTGCGGACCATGAAACGTCTGATCGAACACATCCTGCTCGCCGGCCTGCTGGTGCTGATGGCGCCGGCCCAGGCCGAGCGCATCAAGGACCTGGCCGGCATCGCCGGTGTGCGCAGCAACCAGCTGATCGGCTACGGCCTGGTGGTGGGCCTGGACGGCACCGGCGACCAGACCAGCCAGACCCCGTTCACCATCCAGAGCATCCGCAACATGCTGGCCCAGTTCGGCGTGGTGGTGCCGGCCAACGTCAACCCGCAGCTGAAGAACGTGGCGGCGGTGGTGGTGCATGCCAGCCTGCCGCCGTTCGCCCGCACCGGCCAGACCATCGACATCACCGTGTCGTCGCTGGGCAATGCCAAGAGCCTGCGCGGCGGCAGCCTGTTACTGACCCCGCTCAAGGGCGCCGACGGCCAGGTGTACGCCATGGCGCAGGGTTCGGTGGCGGTCGGTGGTCTTGGCGTGTCCGGCGCGGACGGCTCCAAGATCAGCGTCAACGTGCCCAGCGCCGGCCTGATCCCCGGCGGCGCCACGGTCGAGCGCGAGGTGCCCAGCCCGTTCGCCGATGGCGGGCCGCTGACGCTGCAGCTGAACCGGGCCGACTTCACCACCGCCAACCGCATTGCCCAGGTCATCAACCGCAGCTTCGGCGAAGGCACGGCGGTCAGTCACGACGCCACCGCCATCGAGGTGCGCGCGCCGCAGGACCCGCAGCAGCGCGTGGCGTTCGTGTCCATCGTCGAGAACCTCACGGTCGATCCCGGCGCGGCGCCGGCGCGGGTGGTCATCAATACCCGCACCGGTACCGTGGTGATGGGCGGCGAGGTGCGCGTCATGCCGGCGGCGGTGTCGCACGGCAGCCTCACGGTGACCATCGCCGAGCGTGCCGACGTCAGTCAGCCGGCGCCGTTCTCGCGTGGCGAGACGGTGGTCACGCCGCGCAGCGAGATCGAGGTCAGCGAGGAGCGCAGCCCGATGTTCCTGTTCGGCCCGGCGGTGACGCTGGCGCAGGTGGTCGAGGCGGTGAACCGCGTCGGTGCCGGCCCGTCCGACCTGGTGGCCATTCTCGAGGCGCTGCGCGAGGCGGGTGCCTTGCGCGCCGAGCTGGTGGTGATCTGAGGCCATGCTGCCCGCCGCCGTCTACACCGACCCGAACGGCCTGGCCGGCCTGAAGGCCGCCGTGCGGTCCGACGCCGTGGCCGCCGCGCCCGAGGTGGCGCGCCAGGCGGAGGCGCTGTTCCTGGGTGAGTTGCTCAAGACCTTGCGCGACAGCGGTTTCGGACCCGGCCTGCTGGACGGCCCGCAGGCGCAGATGTACCGCGACCTGCTGCACCGGCAGCTGGCCATGGATCTGAGCCAGCACGGGGGGCTCGGCTTCGCGCAGTCGCTGGTGGGCGCGCTGGGTGGGGAGGCGGCATCGCCGGCACGGTCGCCGGCGGGCAGGTCGCCGATCGCTTCCCCTACCGCCGCATCAGCTTCGCCGCCACGCG
>DQBD01000107.1:0-5327 GCA_003526065.1 Gammaproteobacteria bacterium
CCGGCACATCCAGTACATCGGACGCCGTTCAGGAAAATTGAGTGAAAAACTGCGTGCGACTAGCGTTTTTTGCGATCCGGCACCCCGTTCCGTCCGAGCGGAAGGCACCGGGCACAGCCCATAAGGATAAACCGACCCGGCGCCGTCGTGAGCATCAACGCCCCGGGCCATGCCACGCGCCGAGCCATTCGGTGACGTCGGCATCCTCGACTTGCCCAAATTCCTGGTAGTACTGACCGACCGAGTGAAAGTCCTCGGGTACCAGGGCGCAGACCACCGCATCGGCATGTCCGCGCAGACGCTCCATCGCTTGTGGCGATGCGACGCCGACAGCGACAGTCACGTGCGCCGGACGTCTGGCACGCACTGCATCCAGGGCAGCGATCAGCGTTGCGCCGGTTGCCACCCCGTCGTCGACCACCACCACCGAGCGGCCGGCAGGATCGACCTGTGGCGCCCCGTACTGGGCGCGGCGCGCCGCCAGCAGCGCGCGCTGCCGTTCGACCTCGCGGGCCAGATACGCGGGCTCAAGCCAGTCGGTAACGTCCGGGTTTACGTACACGTGACCCGCCTCGTCGACGGCGCCAACCGCATACTCCGGATTGCCCGGAGCACCGAGCTTGCGCACCAGCACCAGGTCGAGGTCGCCTTCCAGCTCGGTGGCCAGGATCACGCCCATCGGTACCGCGCCGCGCGGCACCGCCAGGATCAGCGGCCGCTTGCCGCGAAGGTGCGACAAGCGCGTGGCCAGGCGCCGGGCGGCGTCTTCGCGATCCTTGAACATGACAACCTCCGCAGCGGCCATGGCCCGTGATGACGGGCCGGCGCCGGGCACACAGCCGCGGCGCCGGTAGTGGCATCCTGCGCGGGGGACTAAAGACCGGCGATGACCTCGGTCAGGATCTTCTCGCCCGCTTCGGGACCGGCGGCGTCGAGCCCTTCGGCCACCACCTCCGCGTAACGGCAGTCGATGAACTCACACAGCCAGCGCAGGTAACTGGTCTGGAAGTTCGCCTGCGGCACGTCGGCATAGCGTCCGCCGCGGGTGGTCACCAGCGTCAAGGGCTTGCCTGCGCACAGGCCCTGCGGCCCCTGGCGGGTGTAGCGGAACAGCTCGCCCGGCTGCACCACCACATCCACGTAATGCTTGACCGCATACGGCAGGCTGAAATTCCACATCGGCGCGGCGATGACCACCTCGTCGGCCGCCACGAACTGCCGCGCCCACGTGGTCACCGAATCCCAGGCCGCACGCTGCGGATCGGTCAGCTCGGCACCGGCAGCCACGCTGCCCTTGGCCTGAGCCACCGGCCCATCCACCGCGGGCAGCGTGGAGGCGAACAGGTCCACCTCCTCCACCGACAAATCGGGATTGTGTGCCCGCCGCTTGTCCAACCAGGCATTGAGCAGGCGGCGGGTGCGTGATTGATCCCCCTTGGGCGTGAACGAGACAAGGAGCATCCGGCTCATGGTCACTTCTCCGGCACCGACAGGGCGAGGAACAGCGGGTTGCCGCGGCGCTGCACCAGCATCGGTACCGCCCGCCCGGCGGGCAGCTTGTCGACCAGTTTCTTGAAATGGTCGACGTCCTTCACCTCGCTGTCA
This sequence comes from Gammaproteobacteria bacterium, assembly GCA_003526065.1. Next base: position 1,606 of record DQBD01000107.1, read on the forward strand.
CCGACCCGCAGGATCACGTCGCCGCGCGTCAGCCCGGCGCGGGCAGCCGGTCCGTCACCAACGCCCACCACCAGCACGCCGCCTTTCGGCACGTCGAGCCGGTCTCGCTGGACATCGTTCAGCTCGGTCACCGCCAACTTCAGCCGGCCACCCTGGGCACGCTCGTCGCGTGAACTGGTCGGGCCGGCCAGCTGTTCGGCATCCGGCAACTCGCCAATGACCACATTCAGCGTGCGCTGCTTGCCATCGCGCAGGACACGGACCTTGGCCTTGTCACCCACGTTGGCGTTGCCGACCAGCGGCGGCAGATCTCCGGCGTTGCTCAGCGCCGTGTCATTGAAGGACAGGATGATGTCACCGCTCCTGAGGCCCGCCTCGGCAGCCGGACTGCCGGGCGCCACGCTGGCCACCAGCGCTCCCTGCGAGCGCTTGAGCCCGAACGACTGCGCCAGGGCCGGCGTCACCGGCTGCACCGTGACACCCAGGTAACCGTGCGAGGCCTGGCCGGAGTTCTCGATCTGCTTCGCCACGCGCATCGCCACCTTGATCGGGATGGCGAACGACAGACCCATGTAGCCACCCGTGCGGCTGTAGATCTGGGAGTTGACGCCGATCACCTCCCCTTCGGCATTGAACAGCGGCCCACCGGAGTTACCCGGATTGACCGCCGCGTCGGTCTGGATGAACGGTACGTAGGCGTCGCTGGGCAGGGTGCGCCCGACAGCGCTGACGATGCCCGCGGTGGCGGTGTACTCGAGACCGAACGGCGAGCCGATGGCGAGCACCCATTCGCCGACCTCGAGCGCATCCGAGTCGCCCACCTTCACCACCGGCAGGCCCTTCTCCTTGATGCGCAGCACCGCCACGTCGGTACGCTCGTCCAGCCCCACCAGTTCCGCCGGCTCCTCACGGTGATCCGACAGCTTCACCAGAATCTCGTCGGCGCCCTTGACCACGTGTGCGTTGGTCAGGATGGTGCCATCGGAGGAAATGATGAAGCCCGACCCGAGCGAGCGCGCCTGCTGCTGCGGCACCCCGCCCGGCGGCGGCCCGAAGAACCGACGGAAGAACTCGTTCATGGGGTCGTCCGGATCCATCGGCATGCCGGGAAACGGCGCTGCCTGCCGCTTCACCTTCTGCGTGGTGGAAATGTTCACCACCGCCGGACTGACGTCCTTGACCAGTTGCGTGAATTCCGGAAGCGCGGCCTGTGCGGTGCCAAAGACCGGCACTAACACCAGCGCAGCCACGAGAAAACCACGTAATGCGGACATGTAAGCTCCTTTTTTTATGGTGCTGCGCCGGCGGCGCAAGCGGGCGGCAGCTGTCAGTCGACAGCATCGCGCCGCACTGTGGCATCAGACGGCGCGCTGGGCGGATAGTTCCGCCTCACCGCCACCGCGCCGGCGCCCGTCAGCGCGAATCAGGCACCTCCAGTATGGCCATCAGACCGGCTTCGTCCAGCGTCGCGACGCCCAGCTGCGCCGCCTTGTCGGCCTTGCTGCCGGGATTGTCGCCTACCGCCACGAAATCCGTGTTCCTGGACACACTGCCGGTGACCCTGGCGCCGCGCTGTTGCAGGGCGGCGGTCAATTCCTCGCGCGAGCGCGAGAACGTGCCGGTGATGACGAAGGTCTTGCCGGCGAGTGTCGAGTCGGCCGGTTCCGGTGCCGGGGTCTCGAGCGTGATTCCGTGCTCCAGAAGCCGCTCGATCACCGATTCATTTCGCCGGTCGCCAAAGAACGTCGACAGACTTGTGATGATGTGCTCCCCGATACCGGGCAGCGGCACCGGCGCAAGCGGTTCCTTGCGGCCGCGGCGCTTGGTGTTCTCCTTCTGTATCTCCTTTTTCTCCTGCGCCAGCGCCGCCCAGTCGGCCAATCGAATCGCACCCAGGCTGTGGAAGTGGTCGGCCAGGATGCGGGCGATCTCCTCCCCCACCTGCGGAATGCCCAGCGCGAACACGAACCGCGCCAGGGTCACCTGCTTGCTGGCCTCGATCGCGGCCACCAGGTTCGCTGCCGACTTCTCGGCCATGCGCTCGAGTCCGGCGACGGTCGCGGCGTCGAGCGTGTAGATGTCCGCCACGTCGCGGACCAGGCCGCGATCCACCAGCTGCTCGATCAGCTTGTCGCCGAGGCCGTCGATGTCCATCGCGCGGCGGCTGGCAAAGTGCGCAATGCCCGCCTTCACCTGCGCCGGGCAGTGCAGCCCGCCGCTGCAGCGCGACACCGCCTCGCCGTCCAGGCGCACGATGTCCGAACCGCACACCGGACACTGCGCCGGCATCTCGAACACGCGCGCATCGACCGGCCGGCGCTCCGTCACCACGCGCACGACTTCCGGAATCACGTCGCCGGCCCGGCGCACCACCACACTGTCACCGACGCGCACATCCTTGCGTCGCAGCTCGTCCTCGTTGTGCAGCGTGGCGTTGGTCACCGTGACGCCACCGACGAACACCGGCGCCAGGCGCGCCACCGGCGTCACCGCACCGGTGCGACCGATCTGCACCTCGATGTTCTCGAGCACGGTCACCGCTTCCTCGGCCGGAAACTTGTGGGCCAGTGCCCAGCGCGGAGCGCGCGCAACGAAGCCCAGCCGCCGCTGCAAATCCAGGCGGTCCACCTTGTAGACCACGCCGTCGATGTCGTACGGCAACTCGGCGCGACGGGCGCCGAGCTCGGCGTAATAGGCCAGACAGGCGTCGATGTCGGCCACCCGCCGGCGCTGCGGACACACCGGCAGGCCAAGCAACTCCAGGGCGCTCAGCACGTCGCCGTGGCGATCCGGCAGCGTGCCTTCGACCTGGCCGTAGCCATGGCAGTAAAAGCGCAGCGGCCGGCTGGCGGTGATGCGCGGGTCGAGCTGGCGCAGGCTGCCGGCGGCGGCGTTGCGCGGATTGACGAACGGCTTGTCGCCACGTGCCGCCTGCTCCGCGTTGAGCCGCAAGAAGCCCTCACGCGGCATGTACACCTCGCCGCGCACCTCCAGCACCGCCGGGGCATCGCCGCGCAGACGCAGCGGCACGCAAGCGATGGTGCGCACGTTGGCGGTCACGTCTTCCCCGGTGCTGCCGTCACCGCGGGTGGCCGCCCGCACCAGGACGCCCTGGCGATACAGCAGGCTGATGGCCAGGCCGTCGAATTTCGGCTCGCAGTGGTAGTCCACCGCCGCCTCGCCGGCCAGCTCGCGCACGCGGCGGCCGAAATCCCGCACCGCCTCGTCGTCAAAGGCGTTGGCCAGCGACAGCATCGGCACCATGTGCCGTACCGGGGTGAATGCCGCCGACGGCGTCCCGCCGACACGCTGACTGGGCGAATCCGGCGTGACCAGCTGCGGATACTCGGCCTCCAGCGCCTGCAGTTCCTCGATCAGCCGGTCGTACTCGGCGTCCGGAATGCTCGGCGCGTCCTGCACGTAGTAGCGGTAATCGTGGTCGGCGATTTCCCGGCGCAGCGCCTGCAAGCGGGCCTGCGCGTCAGCCTGATCCATGCGGTCTCCGTGGTGTCATGTGTGCCCGCCGCTCAGGCGGTGGCCATGGCCACCGCCTCGTCCACGTCCACCGCCACCAGGCGCGACACGCCCGGCTCGGACATGGTCACGCCGGTGAGCTGGCCGGCCAGCTCCATGGTGGTCTTGTTGTGGGTGATGACGATGAACTGCACGCGCGCCGACATTTCGCGCACCAGCGCGCAGAAACGGCCGACGTTGTGGTCGTC
>DQBD01000107.1:5636-6438 GCA_003526065.1 Gammaproteobacteria bacterium
CATGCAGAACGGCGCCGGATTGAGCTCGAACAACGCGAACACCAGGGAGATCGCGGTCAGCGCCTTCTCACCGCCGGACAGCAGCTGAATCGAGCTGTTGCGCTTGCCCGGCGGGCGGGCAACGATGCCGATGCCTGCCTCCAGCAGGTTGTCGTCCAGCAGTTCCAGGCGCGCCTCGCCGCCACCGAACAGGCGCGGGAAGGTGGCCGAGAAACCGGCGTTGACCTGATCGAAGGTGGTCTTGAACCGGCTGCGGGTTTCGCGGTCCATGCGCCGCATCGCCTGTTCCATGGTTTCCAGTGCCGCCGCCAGGTCGGCGTGCTGGGCATCCAGGTAGGTCTTGCGCTCGGCCAGTTCGCGCTGCTCGTCGATCGCCGCCAGGTTGATGGCACCGAGACGGTCGATGCGCCGCAGCACGGCCGCCAGTGCCGTCTCGATGGCATTTTCCTCAGCGTCCTGCGGCAGTTCGGCCAGCAGCTGCTCGGGCGGACGCTGGTGCTCGGCGGCCTGCTCGCGCAACGCCTCGAGGCGTGCCTCGAGTTCCGTCAGCCGCAGTTGCTGGGCCTGCGCGTGGGCGCGCTGCGCGTGCGTTGCCTGCTCGGCGCTCAAACGTGCCTGGTCACATTCGCGCAGGCGATTGTCCGCCTCGGCCATCGCATCGCGTGCCTCGGCCAGGCGCTGCGAGGCTGCCTCGCGCGCCAGCAGGCCTGCCTGCAGCGCCTGCTCGAGCGCCGCCTGCGGCTCGGCGGGCGCCCTCCCCTCTGCCGCCACCACCCCCCACCCACAGCGCCGCGAGGCGGAG
>DQBD01000247.1:0-164 GCA_003526065.1 Gammaproteobacteria bacterium
GTCCGTGCGCGCCATGCAGATGGCGAAGGCGGCGCCGTCGGCACCGCTGATGAACCACTTGTCGCCGTTGATCACCCAGCCGTCGCCGTCGCGCTCCGCGCGCGTGGACAGCATGGACGGGTCGGAGCCGGCACCGGGTGCCGGCTCCGTCATGGCGAAGGCCG
>DQBD01000247.1:413-7533 GCA_003526065.1 Gammaproteobacteria bacterium
CCGTCATGGCGAAGGCCGAGCGCACCTGGCCGCGGGCCAGTGGTGCGTAGTAGCGCGCCTGCTGTGCGGCCGAACCGACGGCGTGCAGCAGGTGCATGTTGCCTTCGTCCGGGGCCGCGCAGTTGAGCGCCTGCGGGCCGAGCAGGCTGCGCCCGGCGGTTTCGAACACCAGGGCGCTGTCGCGCCAGTTCAGGCCGAGGCCACCGTGGTCGCGCGGCACGCGCGGCGCGAACAGTTCCGCCTCGCGCGCCGCCTGCTGCAGCTCGCCGCGGATGGATTCCAGCCGATGCGGTTCACTCGCGACTTCCGCTTCCCGAGGGATCACGACCTCCTCGACGAACTGGCGTGTCCTGGCGACGAGGGCTTCGGTTTCGGGACTGGGCGAAAAATCAAGCATTGTTTGGGCACCTTCTCGGTCGTGATGGGGCCGCGGCGCGGCGTGTCCAGTGCGGTGCCGCATTCTAGCCCGGGCGGTATGGGGGCTCTGCGGGTGCCAGTGCTGCATCGGTCCGCTGCCGGCCGGGGCGCCGGAATGTTGGCGCTGTGACGCATCGATCTGTGTGAGGTGCCGGCCTTCTGGCACACTGGCCGCCAAGGTTGCGGGAGGTGTCGGGTGGCCAGCCTGAAATCATGATTTCAAACAATGGGCTGAGCGCGTTTTTGGGGTAATTTTCTTCAAGTGGCATGGGAGCTGCTAGGGGGTGTCGTGCGCTGGGATGGATGAATGCCCAGTTTTATTGACCCGGGGATCGGACGGGATGAAACCCATCACTATCGTGTCGAAACAACAATCAGCGCCTTTGCCGCCGCCAGCGAGGGCGCGTCTGAGACCGGCGGATCTGGCCCAACAGTCCTTGGCCCTCGCAGTCAGCCTGGCCCGTAACCTCGATCTGGAGCCGCTGATCGAGCAGTTCTCGCGCAGTGCCGGCGATTATGTGCCGCATGACAGCCTCAGTTTCCGGCATGACGTTGCCGGCAGTGAACAGACCATCCTGATCGGCGCCGCAGGGCGCCACGCGTGTTCGTACCAGTTGACGGTGGAGGACACGAGCCTGGGCACGCTCAGCTTGACGCGCTGTCGGCGGTTCGACGAGACGGAGTTGGCCACGCTGGAGCAGTTGCTCGGCATCATCGTTTATCCGTTGCGCAATGCGTTGCTCTACTACCGTGCCCAGCACGAGGCCGCTACCGATCGCCTGACGGGACTGGCCAATCGCAGCGTGTTTGGCGACGCCCTCGCCCGCGAAATCAGTCGGGCTCAGCGCTACGGTTCGAGTCTGGCGCTGCTGATGGTCGACCTGGACAACCTGAAGCTCATCAATGACCGGCACGGCCACAGCGCCGGTGATCGCGCGCTGCAACAAGTGGCGCAGGCACTGCGTACCAGCCTGCGCGATTCCGACCAAGTGTTTCGCTACGCGGGCGACGAGTTCGCTGTGTTGCTGATTGGCGGAGAGGGCAGCGCGGCGGTCGAAGTGGCCGAGCGGCTGCGTACGCAGGTGGCGGAACTGTCGCCGGAGCCGGTGCCGGTGAGGCCGACGCTCAGCATCGGCGTGTCTAGCCTGCGCACGGACGACGACACGCAGGCCTTGTTCGAGCGTGCCGACACGGCGCTCTATGCGGCCAAGCGCGCCGGTCGCAACTGCGTGTACAGCACCGATTGAGCCCCGGTTCGGCGTGCGACAGCACCGCGGCGGGCTGTTCTGAGCGGGACGGGGCGTGGTGCGGGACCGCGGCTGGTCGTCGAAGGTAACGGTCCTGGCTGGCGTGATTGCCGCTAGCCGCCGGGCAGGTACACGCTGATGCGTGCCCCGCCCAGTCGGGGTGCGTCGTCGATTTCCAGGCGGCCGCCATACGCGGTGGCGATGTCGCGTACCACGGCCAGTCCTATGCCCTGGCCGGCGACGCGGCGGTCGGCGCGGCTGCCGCGTTCCAGCACTGCCTCGCGTGCTGGTGGTGGCACTCCGGGGCCGTCGTCGTCCACGGTCAGGATCAGTCCCTGCGTGGCGCTGCTTGCCACACTCAGAACTACCCGGTGTTCACACCACTTATAGGCGTTGTCCAGCAGGCAGCCGAGCAGTTCGTACAGATCACCCTCGTCGCCGGCGAACACGTTGCGGCGCGGGTCGTCCAGTTCCGCGCTGACCCCCTTCTCGGCGTAGACCTTGTCCAGGCTCGCCATGATGCGTGTGGCGGTGGGCCCGACGGCGACCGGGGTGGTCAGCGTGGTGCGGCCGGAGGCGGCGGCGCGGCGCGCCTGGTAGGCCAGCGAGGCGTCGATGCTGTCGATGGCTGCGGTCAGCTGCTGGCGCTGTGTTGGCGGGGCATCGGCGGCCGCGTTGCGCAGTACGGCCAGCGGCGTCTTGATGCTGTGTGCGAGGTCGGCCAAGGCATTGCGCTGACGCAGCAACTGCGCCCGTTCGTGACGCAGCAGCGTGTTCAGGCCGTCGGTCAGGGGCGCCAGTTCGCGCGGGTAGCGGCCGCCCAGGTCGTCGCGTTCGCCACGCTCGATGACTTTCAGGTCCGCCGCCACCTCCCGCAGGGGTCGCAGCCCCCAATGCAGGATGAGCATCTGCGTCAGCAGCAGTAGGGCGGCGGCGCCCCCCAGCCACAGCATCAGCGTGGTCTCGAATTGCCCGATCTCGGCCGCCAGCTCGTCCAGCCGTGCTGCCACGGAGAAGGTGAACTGGCGTGCCGGCGCTCCCTGCACTTCCCAGCCGATGCCATAGCTGTAGGCGAGCAGTTGTTCGCCGTCGACCTGCACGCGGCTCCAGGACTCGCGTCCCGGCGCCAGGCCGCGCACGAACGGCAGGTTCAGCCCCAGTAAGGAAGGGGAGCTCCACAGCACCTTGCCGTCGGCGTCGCTGACGGCCGCGTAGCGGCCAGAGCCCGGTATCTCCAGCCGGCTCTCGGGCAGGTCGACGGGGAGTTCCAACCCTTCGGGCCGCAGTTCCGCCACCGACAGCAAGGCGAAGATGTCGGTCTTCAGGCGTGCCCGCAAGGCGCCTTCGGCGCTGTCGCGGTAGGCGCGATCCAGGGCCACCGCCGTGGCGCCCAGAAATACCGCCAGCACACCGAGCGAGGCGAGTAGCAGGCGGCGGCGAATGGAATCCACGTCAGGCGCGGCGCAGTGCCAGCCGGTAACCGCGCCCGCGCAGCGTCTCGATCGGTCGCAGGCATTCGTTCGGGTCCAGCTTCAGGCGCAGGCGACGGATGAACACCTCGATCACGTTGCTGTCCCGGTCGGCATCATCGGGGTACAGGTGCTCGGTGAGCTCGGTCTTGGAGACGACCTCCCCGGCGTGCAGTGTCAGGTACTCGAGCAACTGATATTCGTAGGCGGTGAGCTCGAGCTCGGCGTCGTCAAGAAAGGCGCGTTTCTCGCGCGTGTCGAGCTTCAGCGGCGGGCAGGCGATGATGCTGTCGGCCCAGCCGGCGGTGCGTCGGATCAGCGCCCGCAGCCGGGCGACCAGCTCGGCCATCTCGAACGGCTTGACCAGGTAGTCGTCGGCGCCGGCCTCGAACCCGCGCAGCTTGTCCTCCAGGGTGTCACGGGCGGTGAGCATGAGGATCGGCACCGTGCTGGCCGCGTCCTGGCGCAGGCGGCGGCACAGTTCGAGACCGTCGATGCCCGGCAGGGCCAGGTCGAGCACGATGGCGTCGTAGCGCTGGGTGGCGGCCAGGTGCAGGCCGCCCAGCCCGTCGAGCGCAGAATCCGGCTGGTGCCCGCGGTCTTCCAGATAGTCGACCATCAACCGCGAAATGTCGCGGTTGTCTTCGACGACCAGCACCGACAGGTGAGGGGCGAACTGTGGCATGCCGGCATTGTAGGGTGCCGGTTTGCGGTGTGCCGAAGCAGGCGGCGAAGGTTGGACCAACGACCAGTGTTTTGCGCCAAATTTGTGCAAAACTTCATTAGCGATGTCTAATAACAGATGCTGTTGTCACTACCTTTGCGTAGTTGTCAATGGGTATGGCGACTTGGGAGGTCGCCTGATGAGGCTGCTGCGGCCACCGGCTGACGGCGGTTTGGTTTTCTGAAAGGCAGGGTGCTAAGGGGTTTAGCCAAATGAAACTGACCTTACGTCAGCAACAGGTATACGACTTCATCGCGGCGGCGGTGGGCGACGGCGGCTTGCCGCCGACGCGGGCCGAGATCGCTCGAAAGTTCGGCTTCAAGTCCATCAACGCATCCGAGCAGCACTTGCGCGCGCTGGCGCGAAAGGGCGTGATCGATCTGATGGCCGGTACCTCGCGCGGGATTCGTATCAAGAAGGCGAGCGGACTGCCGGTGGTGGGGCAGGTGGTGCCGGGGACGCCGCTGCTGGCCGCGGAGAACCAGCAGGGTTCGCGGCCGGTCAACGGGGCCATGTTCAGTCCAAAAGCCGATTTTCTGCTGCGGGCCAGTGGTGTGGCGATGCGCGACGCGGGCATTGTCGACGGCGACCTGCTGGCGGTGCACGCCACCGCCCAGGTGCGTGACGGTGATGTCGTGGTGGCGCGCCTGAACGGCGAACTGCTGGTACGTCGGCTGCGCCGCAAGGCCGGCAAGGTAACGCTGGAGGCGGCCGCCGCGGAGCCGGCCGCCATCGAGGTCGACTCGCGACGCCAGGACTTCAGCATCGAGGGACTGGTGGTCGGCCTGATTCGCAGTTTCGACTGATCGCAACGCGCCGGCGGCGCGGGCACTGTCCGCGCCGCTGGTGTTTTCTGCAGTTGACAAAAATTTTACTTTTGCTTGGCATTGTGTTGAGACCGGCCGATAACTAATAAGCTCCGGACCTGACCCGCTTTTTGCGGGTGCCGCGAGGGGAGCCGAGCCGGATGAGCACCGTTGCCGAAGCCGCCAGCTGCCGCGAGGCGACGCCACCGCGCTATGACGTGCTGGTGGTGGGTGCCGGGTTGCACGGTGGCCTGGCGGCGCTGGCACTGCTCGATGCACGGCCCGGTCTGCGCCTGGCGCTGGTCGAGCGCGACGAACGTCCTGCCGGCAATCACACCTGGTGTTTCCACGCGGCCGACGTCCCACGCGACGTCGGTGGCTGGTTCGGCCGCCTGCCGGTGCTCGAATGGCCGGGCTACCGGGTGGCGTTCCCGGGCTTCAGCCGCGAACTCGCCCTGCCTTATCGCTGCCTGACCGCTGATGCCCTGGTGGCGGCGCTGCGCGCGGTGTTTGCCGAGCGGCCCCAGGCGACGCTGCTGACCGGCTGCGCGGTGCAGGCGGTGTCCGCCGATTGCGTGACCCTGGTGGATGGCCGTGTGCTGCGCGCGGATTGCGTCATCGACGCGCGTGGCGGCGCGACGCAGGACCAGCGCGGCGGCTACCAGAAGTTCCTTGGCCTGGAAGTGGCGCTCGAAGCCGACAGTGGCCTCGACCGCCCGGTGCTGATGGACGCCTGCCTGGCGCAGGGGCCGCAGTTTCGTTTCATGTATGTGCTGCCGTTGGCGCCACGGCGGCTGCTGATCGAAGACACGGCCTTCGCGCTGACGCCCGACCTGGACGCGGCGGGCTGCCGCGCGGCGATCCGCGCCTACGCTGCCGGGCACGGGTGGCACATCACGCAGGTGGTGCGCGAGGAGTCCGGTGTGCTGCCCATGCCCTGGCGCGGCCGACCACCGGCGCCGGCACGTCCACTCACCTTGGGCTACAGCGGTGGCTGGTACCACCCGGCGACCGGTTATTCCATGCCGGCGGCGCTGCGAGTGGCCGACCTGCTGGCGCGTCACGGCACCGAGGCGGTGCCGGCCATCCAGGCCGCCTGGCACGCTCAGGCGCGCCAGTTCCGCTTTGGGCAGTTACTCAATCTGCTGGCGTTCCGTGGGTTTCGCCCGGACCTGATGTGGCACCCGTTCGCCCGCTTCTATCGCTTGCCGCTGGCCACCATCGAGCGCTTCTATGGCCAGCGCAGTACCGTGTTGGACGCTGCACGCCTGTTGCTCGGGAGACCGCCGCGCGGGTTCGGCAGTGCCTGGTGGGGACGCGACAGGAGGGCGAGGGCATGCTCATGAGATCCCCGTTGATGGATGCGGGCGGTGGTGAGCGGCGCACGGGGGACGACGCGTCGGTGGACCTGGCCGGTTTCGTCGCGCGGCGGCTGCCCGGCATCGGCACGGGTACGGCCACTCCGATCGCTGAGGCGGTGCTGCAGGACAGCGTGTACGCGCCGCTGCTGGAGTTCCTGGGCCGACCGAGCAAGGGGCTGCGGGCGCGCCTGGTGGGCCACGCCTGGCGCCTGTGCGGCGGGCGCGGTGAGTTGCCGCCCACGCTGGCCATGCTGCCGGAGCTGCTGCACAGCGCGTCGCTCATCGTCGACGACATCCAGGCCGGCTGCGGGCGCACCGGCTCCTTCTTCTCCTTCGAGGAAATGGGCATTTCGCCAGACGTGATCACCCTGGCCAAGTCGCTGTCGGGCCTCGGCCTGCCCTTCGCCATGGTGCTGCTGAAGCCCGAACACGACGTCTGGGGCCCGGCCGAGCACAACGGCACCTTCCGCGGCAACAACATGGCCTTCATTACCGCCCGCGCGGCCATCGAGCACTACTGGAAGGACGACGCCTTCGCCAATGAGGTCAAGGCCAAGTCCAAGGTTCTGGGCGATGCCCTGCAGGCGATCTGCGACAAGTACCCGGGCCAGTTCAGGCTGAAGGGGCGGGGCATGATGCGTGGTATCGAGGCCAAGCATGCAGATCTGACCGGCCCGATCACCAAGCGTGCCTTTGAGCACGGCCTGATCATCGAGACCAGTGGTCCCAACGATGAAGTGATCAAGTGTCTGATGCCGCTGACCACCAGCGAGGACGACCTGAAAAAAGGCGTGTCCCTGCTGGCGCGGAGTGTCGACGAGATCCTGCAGGAAGGTGTGAGCGAGGCGTCGTAAGGCGCCCCGGTTCCGGCCAACGTCCCACTCTTGCACGATAGCGAAGGCAAACTTATGACCAGAGCACAACACACCGTCGAGAAAATCGGCGGTACCTCCATGAGCGACTATGAGGCCGTTCGCGACAACATCATCCTCGGCAAGCGCAGAAAGAGCGACCTGTACCAGCGGATCTTCGTGGTGTCGGCCTACGGCGGCGTCACCAACGAGCTGCTGGAACACAAGAAGACCGGCGAGCCCGG
>DQBD01000176.1:0-5146 GCA_003526065.1 Gammaproteobacteria bacterium
AGGTTGTCGCCGGCGCGGGTCAGGAACCCACCGAGCAAATCACAGGCGGCACCGTCGGGCGCAAAGCAGCGCGGGCGGGGGCCGAACGGCCCGACATCCATCGCATTGGCGAAACCGCCACCGTCGGCAATCGCGTCCAGGCCGGTGAAGAAGTTGCCCATCGGGTCCACCTTGATCTCGTCATAGGCGAACAGGGCAAACCCTTCAACCGTGTAGTTCTCGAGGAAGGTGTAGGACACATGCAGCGCCGGCGTCCCCGTGAACGCGTCTTTCAGCTCCGCCCCGGGCGTACGCAGCTTGGAGATGTCCACCGTGTTGATGTCGTTGATGGCACCGGTAATGAACGTGTTCTCACCCCACGAGATGACCTGCTTGCCGAGACGAACCGTCAGCGACTGGTCATCCAGAAACCGCTTGTAAACATAGGCATCGGTGATGTCGCCATGCTGCTTGGCGCGGTTCTCGGAAGCGTTGGGAAGGTCCTGGTTCGCCATCTCGAAGTCGTAGAACCAGTTGCCGCGCAGCAACGCGCCGTAGGTGTCGCCACGGACCTCGAAGGTATGCGAGCCCTTGATGGAATTATTGAAAATGTCCCACTTGTCCTCGAACAGCGCCCGGTTGCCGTAGGCACCCAGATTCTTGCTGTCTGGGTCGGCCGTCCGCATTGACAGGCCCCAGCCGATGTCGGTGTCGAACGAAGCGTCGAGCTCGCCCAGCTGAAACTCGAACCCATAGGCCGCGGGCACGGCGGCAGCCAGCGCAGTGGCTGCAATACCAGCGGCCAATGTGGCGCGTGCGTGTGTCTTCATTACCCCTTCTCCCGGTAAATTTCGATGGCGCGTAAGGATACTGTAACGAACGGTTGGCAGTCCATAAAAACACAGGCGCCGACGCCCCCTGGAGGGCGTCGGCGCCTGTGTTTGTGTGCGTGTGCCCGCCGGCGGAGAAGCTAGTGCGAAAGTCCCCGCGTCGAGTGTCGCTCCTTCTCGACGTCGATCAGCCAGGCCGCCAACGCCGGCAAGACCACGACCGCCCCCACCATGTTGACGAAGAACATATAGGCCAACAGGACACCCATGTCCGACTGGAACTTGAGGTCCGAGAAGAACCACGTGGCGACACCCACCGACATGGTCGTCGCGGTGAATATCACAGCAGTACCGGCCTGCTTGAGACCCTCATAGTAGGCGTCCTTCAACGACAGCCCGCTGCGAATATGGGCCTGGGTACGGGCGAACAGATAGATGCCGTAATCGACACCGACGCCCACGCCAAGCGCCACCACCGGCAACGTCGACACCTTCAGCCCGATGTTCAGCATCACCATCACCGCGTTGGCGAGGAGGGACACCAGCGCCAGCGGCAACAAGATGCACAGCGACGCACGCCAGGACAGGAAGGTCAGGTAGCACAGGATGCCAACCGCCGTAAACAGCGCCGCCATCATCGTCAGCTCGGCACGCTCGACGGCCTCATTGGTGGCCGCCATGACACCCGCGGTGCCCAGCGCCAAGCGGAAGTCGACCTCCGCACCGCCACCTTCCGTCGGACGCTCGAAATTACGCACGGCCTCAACCACGCGATTCAATGTGGGTGCCTTGTGGTCCCAAAGGAAGATGCGAATCGGGATGGCTTCACACGTGTCGTTGAACAGCTTCTGGTTCAGCTCGATGTTTCGCATCGCGGAACCGAGGCCGGGCGCCGTACGCGGCAGGCCGTAGAACTTGAGGTGACCCTCGTTGTTTCCGACGTTGCGATCCTTCATGACCGACGACAGCGTCGCTACCGACTGCACACCCTCGACATTGCTCACGTGCCACACGAAGCGGTCGACGGTTTTCATCATGTCGTAGGTCGTACAGCCATCGCGGGGCATCTCGGCAATCACCGTCAGCTCGTCGATGCCGACATTGAAGTTGGTGATGATGGCCTGGATATCCTGGTTGTATCGGGCATCCGGCCAGAACTCGGGGGCGCCGGCCTCGCTGTCGCCGATGATCAACGACTGCCACTTCCACCAGCCGAAGCCCAACAACACCACCGACACGAGGATGACCACCGAGCCGCGCTTGCGGTCGGCGAACCCAGACAGGAAGCGGAAGAAGGGCTTCTCCTGCACCAAAATCCGCGCCCGGATCCGCTCGACGGTCTTCGGCGGCATGCTGGCGTACGACAGCAGCACCGGGAGCATGAACTTGTTGGTGGCCACCATCACCGCCACACCAATACTGGCCGTAACGCCAAGTTCCTGGATGATGTCGATGTCGATGATCATGATGACGGCAAAGCCAACGGCGTTGGCCAGCAATGCCGTGGTACCCGGAATGAACAGCTTGTTGAACGACTCCCGGGCAGCGGTGCGCGAGTCGGCGCCGCCGAGCACCTCGAGCTTCCAGGTGTTGGTCATCTGAATGGCGTGACTGACGCCAATGGCCAGAATCAGGAAGGGTACGAGAATAGACAGCGGGTCGATGCCGTACCCGAGCAGGCGAATCGTGCCCAGCTGCCAAATCACGGCAGTCATGGCAACGAGAATTGCCAGCACCGTGATCTGGATCGAGTTGGAATAGAAGTAAAGCATCACCGCAGTAATCACCACGGCGATCGCGAAGAACAGGACCACGCCGAGCGCGCCCTGGATCACGTCGTCGATGAACTTGGCAAACCCGATGATTTTTACGTCTATGTTCTCGGTGGTGTAGCGCCCGCGTATCTCCTCGAGCGCTTCCGCGACTTCGCGGTAGTCCAGCGGCTCCCCGGTAGCAGGATCCTTGTCCACCAGTTCGGCCCGAATGAGGGCACCCTGGAAGTCGTGGGATACCAGGCGGCCCAGGTGCTGGGACACCAGCAAGTTACGCCGAACCTGTTCGATATTCTCCTGATTGGGCTTGAAGTCCGGCTCCACCACCCGGTGACCGGCGAAGCCCTCCTCGTTAACCAAGACGTAGTCGACATTCGGCGTGAAAAGCGATGTCACGGACGAACGATCGACACCCTTGATGAAGAGCACATCCTGGGTGGCCTTCTCGAGCGTCTTGAAGAAGTCGACGTTGAAGATGTCGCCCTCTTCCTGCATCAAGGCGACGATAATGACATTGGCCCCACCGAACTGGTCCGTGTATTCGGTGTAGGTCTGCATGTAGGGATGGCTTAACGGTATCGACTTGGTAAAACCAGGATCCATCCGCAAGAACGAAGCGTGATAGCCAAGGAAGGCTGTCAACACCGCAAGCGAAATGATCACCGCCACACGGTAGCGAATCAGGTTGTCGGCCAACCAGGCGGAAATGCGGGCCATGGCAGCCGCGTAATTTGACGTGAACATTGTTCCTCCGGGACTCTTAGCGACGCGGCTGTTATTTCACATCGAGAGTGATGCGCTTCACTCCCGCTTCCCCAAAAGCCAGCCAGGCTCCATCCCGGGTTGGAAGCAGGCGCGAGAACTTGCGACGGCTCGGCTGCCCGTGAATCTCGAAGCTCTGTCCACCGTCGCGCGTGATGGCGACGACTCCATCGAGACCGGCCAACACAATGTTGCCAGCCGAAGTTACCGTGGCGGACATGAACGACTTGTCGGTACCGGTTGGCACCATCTGCCAGGTCTCGCCATTGTCGTCACTGACTGCGACGTGACCCAACATGGCGAAAGCGATCACCCGCCCTTCCGGCGCGAATGTCACACCGAAAAACGACCCGTGATAGGGGCTGTCCAGTTGCACCCAGTTCGTACCGCCGTCATCCGATCGGTACAGCACACCCTGTTCGGACGCCAGGAAGTAGCTTCCCGACGGCGCCTGACCGATGCCGAACAGGTGACTGTCGAATTCGTCGCGGGTCAACAGGACCTGGTTGGTCCAGGTGGCGCCACCGTCCTGCGTACGGAACAGGTTGCCCCGGCCGCCGACGGCAAAGCCGGAGGTTGGCGACTGGAAGCTGACGTCCAGTAACGGGATGTCAAGATCCGGCTCCCAGAGCTGCACTTCCCAATTTTCACCACCGTCCTGCGTGGCCAGGATGGCGGCGTCGTGACCGGTGGCCCAGCCTCGACGCTCGTCGGCAAAGGCGACACTGGTCAGGGTGGTGTCCAACGGTACCTGCCCCTGCGACCAACTGGCGCCTTCGTCGTCGGAATACAGCACGATGCCGCGCTCCCCGACCGCCACGATGCGCTCTCCTGCCCGCGCCGCATCCAGCAACAAGGCTTTGGCCACGTTGCGCCCGGTTGCCGCCGGCTGCATCTCCTCTGCCGCGGCCCGGCCGGTGACCAACATCATCATGGCGGCGAGCAGCACGAGCGCGCTCGACACCGTCCTCAGCGGCTGAGCCGCCTTTATCCCTTTGAACACGTTACCCCCTTGCCCCTTTGGTCCATTACGCACGTAGCGCCCGAAAAACACCCCCATGCAGGGGTGTGGAGACACGTCCAAACGCTGTGCACGACGGTCAGCACGGCAACGGCCCACGCTTGAATGCCTTGCCTGCACTGCCCGTGCCGTGCGCATCCGCACCCGCCACAAGACCGGTACGGATGCGCATCAGGCATCTGTCAACGCACGCCGTACTTGCGCAGCCCGGCCGGCGTCATCAGGTTCGGATCAGGTCGGCCAGTGGCCGAGAAATCCGGCGGGAATGTGCCCTGCTTGGCGCCGTGGTTGAAGTATCCGTTGACGCCGGCATGGCGACCCGAGATCAGATCCGAGTGGTCGTCACCCCACCAATGCACCATCGGCACGTTGTAGAAGTTCATGAGGTAGCCTTCCGACACGCGCCACAGGTTGCCCTGCGCGTCGTACATGTCGGCGAGCGCCGCCGCCCAGCTGTCCTCGTCCACGTACACCAGACGGTGCGGCCCCAGGTGGCGGAAGCCGGGTTTCAGCTTGCCCTCGATGACCCACACCCGATGCAGCTCGTAGCGCTTGAGGTCGCTGTTGACGTGCCCCTTGCGCACGATGTCGGTGAAGTCGTACTGCGGGTCCGCCAGCTTGTAGCTGTTGTAGGGGATGTACATCTCCTTGCGTACCGGCGCAGACCAGTCGTACCACTCCTCGCCCCCGGTCTGGGCAAACAGGTTCCGGGCATCGGCCGTGCGAAGGCCATCGGAGCCCGTGCCGGGGCTGTCGTAGAAGCCGATCTCCGGCGCCTTGCG
>DQBD01000176.1:5448-6992 GCA_003526065.1 Gammaproteobacteria bacterium
CCGCTGAACATGGTGCCCGCAGTGCGGGGCGGCGCCAGGTCTTCCTGCGAGAAACACCAGGCCGCGCCACCGTTGCGATCGAAAATATCGCCGGTGGGCCGCTCGTCACCTTCCAGATACATCACCTGGAGCCAGCGTTCACGCTTGACGTGCTCGGCGTAGTCACCATCCGGAAAGGCATTGAATCCGTAGGCGACCGAGGTGAACCACTTTCCGAAGAAATAGAAGGTGTGGTTGTACATCGCTTCGCCACCATCCTTGGGGATGGGGAAGAACACGCCAGGCCGCCAGGTGTCCCGTGGCACACAGCGCTGGGCGCTGTTCGGACCATCGGGCGGCGGGTCACACCAGTCGGTGTTACTGGCGTTCCAGATGGAGTTCTCGTACAGCCACTCCGGATACGAGGCGCTGCGCCGGCTCGGGTACACGTTCAGCTTGAACGTGTCCGGGTACTTCTTGAGCATGGCGATGGTGCCGGGCGACAGCTTGTCCGCGTACTGCTCGTAATTCTGGGCAGTAATGGTGAACAGGATCTGGTCGTCCTTGTACGGGTCGACATACCACTTGCCTTCCTCGTACCCGGCCGGCGGCGTGGTGATCCCGCCTTCCCAGGCCGGTATTGTCCCCTCGGCATTCCCGGCACGGATGGCGCCAATCGGCGTCAGCTCGGTGCCCTCAATGCCCAGTTTGGCTGCCTCCTCGGCCGAGACCTTGGCTGAGGCCGGCCCGGACATCAAGGCAGCCACGCCCGCCAGAGCCACTCCGGCAAACATCGGCAGTGCTTTCATATGCTTCACCCCTTCGTTAAGTACCGTCAGCGGGCACGCAGAGCAGATGAGGCGCGGAGACCCCGCGCCTGTGTCCGCGTCAGCGCATGCCGTATTTACGCAGCCCCGCTGGTGTCTGAATCGCCGGATCCGGCATTTCCCGGTAATTGATCAGGTTGGCCGGGTTACCACCCAGATTGGGCCAGCCGGCGTTCGACGCGTGACGGCCGTTGATCAGGTCGGAATGATCGTCCGCAAAGTGGTGCACCACCGGCACGTCGTAGTAGTTGAGCAGGTAGCCCTCGGAGACCCGCCACAGGTTGCCGCGCGCGTCGTACATGTCTGATGCCACGCCAGCCCAGCTGTCCTCGTCCACGTAGGTGATGCGGTGCGGCGACAGGTGCCGGTAACCGGGCTTGAGCTTGCCCTCGATGGCCCACACCCGGTGCAGCTCATAGCGGATGAGGTCCGAGTTGACGTGGCCCGGCCGCACGATGTCGTCCATCGTCAGCCCCGGCTGCGCCATCTTGTAGTTGTTGTACGGCACGAACATCTCCTTGCGCTCGGCCGTCCACACGTACCACTCCTCGTCGCCGGTCATGGCGCCCATGTGCTTCGAATCGGCCGTGCGCAGGCCGTCCGAGTTGGTGCTCGGGCTGTCGTAGAAGCCGAGTTCGGGCGCCTTGCGCACCCGGCGCTGGCCGGGCACGTACAGGTAGGCATCAAAGTCGGTGGTCTCGAAATAGTTGCAGCCACCGAAGATGCTGCCGGCGTTGC
>DQBD01000176.1:7116-7492 GCA_003526065.1 Gammaproteobacteria bacterium
TCTCCGGCGCCTTACGCACCCGCCGCTGGCCGGGCACGTACAGGTAGGCATCAAAGTCGGTGGTCTCGAAATAGTTGCAGCCACCGAAGATGCTGCCGGCGTTGCGCGGCGGGGCCAGCGTCTCCTGCGAGAAGCACCAGGCCGCGCCCCCCAGGCGGTGGTACACCTCTTGGGGCGGTATCTCGTCCTCGCTCATGGACGATGGCAGGATCCAGCGCTCACGGGTGGAGAAGTCGGCGTAGCTGCCGTCGGCGAAGGCGTTGAAGCCGTAGTGGGTGACCGTGTAGTACTTGCCGAACCAGTAGAACGTGTGGTTCCACATGGCCTCGCCGCCGGTCTTGGGAATGGGGAACCAGGTGCCGGGCCGGTACACCTC
>DQBD01000176.1:7761-8125 GCA_003526065.1 Gammaproteobacteria bacterium
GGTGGCGTTCCAGATGCTGTTCTCGTAGATCTCGGTCGGATACGAGGCACTGCGCCGGCTCGGGTACACGTTCAGCTTGTAGCTGTCCGGGTACTTCTTGAGCATGGCGATCTGTCCGGTCGACAGCTTGTCCGCGTACTGCTGGTAGTTCTGGGCCGTGATGGTGAACAGCACCTGATCATCGGCAAACGGGTCCAGATACCAGCCGCCGACCTCATAGCCGGCCGGTGGCGTCTTGATGCCGCCTTCCCAGGCGGGAATGCTGCCGTCGGCGTTGCCGGCACGGATCGCACCGTGCGGCGTCAGCTCGGTCCCTTCAATGCCAAGCTTGGCCGCCTCTTCCGGCGATACCTTGGCGCTCGCC
>DQBD01000216.1:0-350 GCA_003526065.1 Gammaproteobacteria bacterium
ACCTCCAACAGGTCGCTCGCCGGCTCGGCGTCACCCAACTGCTCCTCACGGGAGATCTCCTGCGTGAGCAGGACATTCTGGGCCCGGCTGCGCAGCTCATCCACCAGGCCCTCGTCGAACTCCTCGATCGCCAGCAACTCGGCCACCGGCACAAAGGCGATTTCTTCGACGCTGGTGAAACCTTCCTGCACCAGGATGTCGGCGACGCTCTGATCCAGGTCGAGTTTGTCGACGAACATCTGCCGCAAGCCGCTGATTTCGGCCTCCTGCTTCTCGGCCGCCTGCTCCTCGGTCATGAGGTTCAGGTCCCAGCCGGTCAGTTCGCTGGCCAGGCGCACGTTTTGCCCGCC
>DQBD01000216.1:578-14597 GCA_003526065.1 Gammaproteobacteria bacterium
AAACGTGCCCAGGCGCACGTTTTGCCCGCCACGCCCAATAGCAATCGACAACTGGTCTTCGGCGACCGCCACGTCCATGGCGTGCGTTTCCTCGTCCATGGTGATCGACACCACCTTGGCCGGCGACAGCGCATTCAACACGAACTGCGCCGCGTTGGCATCGAACAAGACAATGTCTACGCGCTCACCCGCCAGCTCGTTGGACACGGCCTGCACCCGCGTGCCGTGCATGCCGACACAGGCGCCGATCGGGTCGATGCGCGGGTCGAAGCTGCGCACGGCAATCTTGGCCCGCACGCCAGGGTCACGGGCACACCCAACAACCTCGACGATGCTGTCGGCCACCTCCGGCACCTCGCGCCGGAACAGCTCGATCATCAGCTTGGGCGCCCGGCGGCTGAGAAACAGCTGCGGACCCCGCTGCTCGATACGGGCATCGAGCAGCAGCGCGCACACCCGATCCCCGATGCGAATGTTCTCGCGCGGAATCATTTCCTCACGCGCCAGCAGCGCATCGACGTTGCCACCCAGGTCAACGATCAGGTTGCCGCGGTCCAGGCGCTTGACCTGCCCGACCAGCATCTGACCCAGGCGCGGCGTGTACATCTCGACGATCTTCTCGCGCTCGGCATCACGCACCCGCTGCACGATCACCTGCTTGGCCATTTGCGATGCAATGCGCCCGAAAGGCACTGCCTGCATCGGCTCTTCCACCACATCGTCCAACGTCGCGTCGGGCCGCTCGCGCTGCGCCCGCGACAGGGTGATCTGCTGCTCGGGATCGAATTCGTCGGCGTCATCCGCCACCACGGTCCAGCGCCGGAATGCCTCGTAATTGCCACTGACACGGTCGATGGCCACACGAACATCCATGTGCTCGCCAGCCACCTTGCGCGTGGCGGCTGCCAAGGCGGCTTCGATGGCCTCGAAAATAACCTCCTTGGAGACGCCTTTCTCATTGGAAACGACGTCAACGACCTGCAGGATTTCTTTAGTGTCCATCGCCCTTACTCCGCAGTTCCGCCGCCAGGTCCGGCACCAGGCGAGCCGCCCTGATTTCCACCAGCGGCACGCTCAGCCGCTGGCCATCCACTTCGATTTCGATCACGCCGTCGACCTCACCGCACAGGCGGCCGCGCAGGCGGCGCGCACCGTTCATAGGGCGGTGCAGCTGCACACGCACGTCACAGCCGATGAACCGTCGAAAATGGTCGGCTGTCACAAGCGGCCGGTCCAGCCCCGGGGAAGACACTTCCAGCGTGTACGCGCCCGGCAGCGGATCTTCCACGTCCAACACACCACTCACGTACTGACTGACCTGCTGACAATCGTCCAGCGTGACACCCTTTGGTGTGTCTATGTACAGGCGCAGCACCGGCCTGCGGGTGGCCACATAGTCCACCTGCACCAGTTCGTACCCCAGCTTTTCCAGCGCCGGCGCCAACATTTCGCGCAACCGCTCGCTCAAAGAGCCCGACAATTCGACCACCCAAAAATGAAAAAAGGGCCAAAGGCCCATTCATTAACCGCTGAACAGAGACCGGCCATTATAGCGGCGCACGTCGTGAAAAGACAGTGCGCGACCAAGACGCAGCCGCCGTGCCCGGTCCCGGGATCGGGCCGCAAAAACAGCCGAGGGCGCTTCCCAGCGCCGCTCCCGACGCCGCCGCACGTACGCAACGTCATGGCAGGCTGGCCAGCCGTCGCACTGTGGCACACTCACCCACCCGCGTGTGCGCCCGCCGCGCAAACGGCGCCGGCATTGCACGCGGCATCTTTGAAATCAAGAGATCCAACCGCAACCCCCCGAAACTGGAGACTCCGATGATTCGACACATGGTATTGGTCAAGCTGAAGCCCGACTCGGATGCGGCGGCGCAGGCGCTGTTCGCGCGCTTCCGCGAGATGGTCGGCACCTTCGACGGCATGATGACCTTCAGCGGCGGCCCGTACTCCAGCCCGGAAGGCATCAACCGCGGCTTCAACTACGGCTTCTCGATGGATTTCCGCGATGCCGCCGCGCGCGACCGCTACCTGCCGTCGCCCGAGCACGTTGCCATCGCCCAGGACATCGGCCCGCTGCTGGACGGCAGCTTCGACGACTGCGTGGTGGCATTCGACTACGAATGCTGAATCCGCGGCCGGGACGCGCCCTGTTGTAGCGCCCCACCCTCACGGACAGCCGCAGCCGGTTCCGCCCGGCTGCGGCTGTGCCGTCATGGAATGAGATTCACGCCTGCAGCGCCGCGATGTCGTCGAGGTCGAGAGCCAGCATCAGCAGGCGGTCGAGACCCAGAGCGACGCCAGCACACGCCGGCAATCCATGACCCAGTGCCGCCAACAGGCCCTCGTCCAAGGGCACCTCAGGCAAGCCCAGCACCCGCCGCGCGAGATTGTCGGCCTCGAACCGTCGTCGTTGTTCAACGGCGTCTGCCAACTCGGTGAACCCGTTGGCCAGCTCGATCCCGTCGACGTATAACTCGAATCGCTCTGCCAGCGCCGGCTGATCCGGCCGCAAGCGTGCCAGTGCCGCCTGACTGGCCGGGTAGTCGTAGACGAACACCGCCCCCAGCGGCGCAATGGCCGGTTCCACCCGACGCGTCAGCAGAATGTCGAGCGCCGCATCCCGGCCGGCGTCGCGCAGCGCTTCCGACGGCTCGATGCCCGCGGCGGCAACCCGCTGCCACAGAACCTGGTCACTGTCCGCCAGCGGATCGACGGCGGCGTGACGCTGGAACAGCTCCCGATAGCTGAAAGCCCGTGCCGGCGGTCGCTGCAACAGCCCACAGACCAGGGACTGCACCTCGTCCATCAGCGCCCGGTAATCGAAGCCGACCCGGTACCACTCCACCAGTGTGAACTCGGTGCGATGCCGGGCGCCCTGCTCGCCGGCGCGAAACGCCTTGCATATCTGGTAGATGCTACCGCTGCCGGCCGCCAGCAGGCGCTTCATGGCGTACTCCGGCGACGGCTGCAGATACCGGCGACCGCTGCCGGGCACGGCCACGTCCAGACACTGCTGCTGCGGGTCGCTGCTCGGCGCCGGACCGAGCAGCGGCGTGTCCACCTCGAGCACCCCGCGCTCGACAAAAAAGGCGCGAATCTGCGCCAGCAGCGCGGCGCGCCGGCGCAGCGTCTCGACACTGGCCGCCGGACGCCAGCGGTCCGCCGCGGCCGTGTCCACGTGCGCTTACTCCTTCACGCGCGAGATGTAGTCGCCGGTACGGGTGTCCACACGCAGCATGTCGTCGATCTCGATGAACAGCGGCACCTTGACCGTGGCGCCGCTCTCCAGCGTCGCCAGCTTGGTGGCGCCGCTGCTGGTGTCGCCGCGCACCGCCGGTTCGGTATAGGTCACCCGCATCACCACATGGTTCGGCGGCGACACGGCAATGGGATCACCGTTCCACAGGGTGATCGTGCAGGTATCCTGCTCCTTGAGCCACTGTGCCTTGTCACCGATGGCGCTGACCCCGGCGTGCACCTGCTCGAACGAGGTCGGGTTCATGAAACACCAGGACTCGCCATCGTTGTACAGGTACTGCATTTCGGTATCGACGACGTCGGCGGCCTCGATCGACTCGCCGGACTTGAACGTGCGCTCCCACACCCGGCCGCTCATCAGGTTGCGCAGGCGCACGCGGTTGAAGGCCTGGCCCTTGCCCGGCTTGACGAACTCGTTTTCGATGATTTCGCACGGATCCCCGTCGAGCATCACCTTGAGCCCGGCACGAAATTCGTTGGTGCTGTAAGACGCCATAATTTCCTCATTCAGAACGTCATCGAGAATCTGTGAATGTCGAATTCCGCCGCGGCCGAGCGCCCCACCGTGACGTGGCAGCAGCTGCTGGCCGATGCCGTCAGCGATCCGGCCGACCTGTTGCAGCGCCTTGGCCTGCCGGCCGCACTGCTGCCGGCGGCGCGCCGCGCCGCCGCCCTGTTTCCGCTGCGCGTGCCCCTGCCATACCTGGCTCGGATGCGGCCGAACGACCCGGACGACCCGCTGCTGCGGCAAGTGCTGCCGCTGGATGCCGAGTGCAACCGGCACACCGGCTACAGCACCGATCCGCTGGCGGAGTCGGCCGTACAACCGGTACCGGGATTGCTCAAAAAATACCACGGCCGGGCACTGTTGATCGCCACCGGGGCCTGCGCGGTGCACTGTCGCTACTGTTTCCGGCGTCATTTCCCGTACGCGGACGCACACACCGGCGGGTCGCGACTGGGCCCGGCACTGGCGGCCATCGCCGCCGACCCGAGCATCGGCGAGGTGATCCTGAGCGGCGGCGACCCGCTGACCTTGAGCGACCGGCGCCTGGCCGAGCTGGCACGGCACCTGGCCGACATCGACCACGTCCACACCCTGCGCATCCACAGCCGCCTGCCGGTGGTACTGCCGCAACGCGTGGATGGCGAGCTGCTGGCCTGGCTGCGGCGCCTGCCGCTGCGCACGGTGCTGGTGCTGCACAGCAACCATCCAGCCGAGCTGGACGACGCGGTACGCGCCGCGCTGGCGGCGCTGGCAGCGGCGGGCGTGACCCTGCTCAACCAGGCGGTGCTCTTGCGTGGGGTGAACGACGACGCCGACACCCTGGCCGCCCTCAGCACGGCGCTGCACGCCGCGGGCGCCCTGCCGTACTACCTGCACCTGCTCGACCGGGTGCAGGGCGCAGCCCATTTCGACGTACCACAAAGCCGTGGCGAAGCCCTGATCGCCGGCTTGCGCGGGCGCCTGCCCGGCTATCTGGTACCCCGCCTGGTGCGCGAGACACCGGGCGCCGACAGCAAGACCGTCATTACCTGACCCTGCGCTGCGCGCAAGGGTCCGTCAGACCGGCTGACACTGGGCGCGGGCCTGCCGCAACACCTGCCGCAGGCCCGCCGTCAGCGGCACGTCGTCCAGTTGTGTCTCGTGCAGCCAGCGGGCATCGGCGGCGTCATCGCCGGCGATGGGCTGCGCATGATCGCCACGCGGCACGGCCACGAAATCGAGAATCACGTAGTGATGGGCGTCGTCCATGCGCTCGATCCAGGTCACCAGCGGACCGAGTTCGACGTCGATGCCGGTTTCCTCGCGCACTTCGCGCCGGCAGGCGGCGGCCACCGACTCGCCCCACTCCACCTTGCCACCGGGCACCGACCACTGGCCCTGTGCCGGCGGGCGGCCACGCTGCACCAACAACACCCGGCCGGCCGCATCGAACACGAACACCCCGACCGCCAGCTGCGGGCGCCTGGTGTCTTCACGCATCGTCACGCATTCGGGCCGGCCAGTTCCTGCCGGTAGAGCGCCAGCGCGTCGGAACTGAAGCAGACAAACAGCACCTGTTCGATGCCCGGCGCGTTCGGCAGCGTTTGGCGCACCGTGGCCACGGCGATCCGGACCGCCCGCGGCAGCGGAAAACCGTACACGCCGGTGCTGATAGCAGGAAAGGCGATGCGGCGCGCCCCATGCTCCGCTGCCACCTGCAGGCTGCGCCGATAACAACTGGCCAACTGGTCGTCCTCCCCCGACGCCCCCCCGTGCCAAACGGGCCCGACCGTATGGATCACGTAGCGTGCAGGCAACCGGTAGCCGTCTGTGAGCTTGGCGTCCCCGGTCGCACACCCACCCAGAGTCCGGCACGCCTCGAGCAACTGCGGACCGGCTGCGCGGTGAATGGCGCCGTCCACGCCCCCGCCACCGAGCAGCGACCGGTTGGCGGCATTCACGATGGCATCCACGGCCAGCCGGGTAATGTCCCCCTCGAGCGCCCTCAGCGCAGGCACCGGCGGCGGCATCGACCCTTGCCCCTCAGAGCGTCGGAGCGTGACGCCCCTGCTCCACCAGGGTTTGACACTGAATGCAGCGAGGCACGGCGGGATCGACCTGCAGGCGGGCCAGCCCGATCGGAGCCCGACAGGCGCGGCATAGACCGTAGCGACCACCGGCGATCGCCTCCAGCGCCGCCTCGACCTGACGGATGCGCATGACGTGCCGGTCGATGCCCGCAATCTCCAGGTCCCCGAGCAGGTCCGCCACCGCCTCGTCACCGCGATCGTGAACCTGTCCGGCCAGTTCAACATGGCGGGCCTCGGCACTGCGGGCCAGTTCGCCTGCCAGCTCCTGGCGCAGGGCGGCATGTTCCTCGCTCAACCGGACGCGCAGGCGCTCGATGTCGGCCGCCGTTAACTTGCTCATTGCCGTCTCCTCGCAGGCCCCGAAAACCGGACGCCGCTGGCTCAACGCTCGAGCAAACGCGGCATCAGTTCCACAAGATTACACGGCCGGGTACGGTAGTCGAGTTGCGGGCCGATCAGATGCTCCCAGCCCGTGCGGCAGGCACCGGAGGAACCGGGCAGGCAGAACACGAACGTGCCGTTGGCGACGCCGGCGATGGCCCGCGACTGAATGGTGGAGGCACCGATCTCGCCGAACGACACAGCACGGAACACTTCGCCGAAGCCGTCGATGCACTTGTCCAGCAGCGGCGCCACCGCCTCGGGCGTGCCGTCACGTCCGGTAATGCCGGTGCCACCGGTGGTGATCACGGCCTGAACGGTCGGATCGACGACCCAGGCCGCCACCTGCGCGCGTATGCGGTGCGGATCGTCAGGGACGATCGCGCGGCCGGCCAGCCGATGGCCGGCCGCCGCCACACGCTCGATCAACACCCGGCCGGAGGTGTCCTCGGCCAGACCGCGGCTATCGCTGACGGTGAGCACGGCGATGCCCACCGGCACGAACCGCCGCGCATCATCCGTGCTCATGCATCGACCTGCTCACGGCATCAACGAATCCCGAACTTGCGCAGCCCCTGCGGGGTGAAGATTTCAGGGTCGATCGTGGAGTCCTTGAGCAGACCGACCTTCGGCTGGCCCGCGCCGACATTGCCATACCAGCCGAAAAACGTCGTGTAACGCCCGTTGACCATGTCGACCAGTTGGTCACCCCAGATCACGTGCGAACGCGTGTCATACAGGTTCAGTATGTAGCCCTCGCCCATGCGCCACAGCCGGTCGCGCGCGTCGTAGGCGTCGTGGCCGAGGCCGTGCCATGTGTCTTCGTCAATGTAGGCCACGATGCGCTTGTACAGGTGACGGTGCCCCGGCTTGACCGTCGCTTCCAGTTCCCACACGCGCCGCAGTTCGTAGCGCACGAGGTCAGGGTTGACGTGCTTGGGCCCAAACAGCACATCGAAGCTCGCATCCTCCTGCGCCAGCGCATAGGAGTTATACGGCATGAAGCGCTCGGTCTTGCCATTGAGCGTCAATGCGTGACGTGATTCCTTGCCGGCGAACCACCACTGCCAACGCGACGACACCGTGCGCTGGCCATCGGACGCAAACGAGGGACTGTCCTGGAAACCGATCTCCGGCGCCTTGCGCACGCGGCGCTGACCCGGAACGTACAAGTACGCCTGGAAATCGAATTCTTGAGCGTAGTTGCAACCGCCGGCAATCAGGCCTGACTGACGCGGCGGCTGACGCACCTGGAAGGCATCACACAGCAGCGGCCCGCCGCTGCGATGGAACCAGTCGCTTGCCGGCCGCTCCGCCGCCGGCACCCACCACATCCACGATTGCCACTGCTGGCCGATGACATCGACCCGGTTGCCGAACGTGTCGATCAGGGGCGCATTCATCAACCCCTCGATGGCCTGCCCCTGGTAGGCGACATAGTGGTTCCAGCCAACCTCGAAGGCGTTCTTCGGGATTGGGAACGGATACCCCCCGCCGTCCACGTGGTTTTGCAGGCACACGTTGCCGTTGGTGTCCCATCCCGGACACAACTCGGCATGCAATGCCTGCCGCTGCGTCGCCTCGTAGACCCAGTCCGGGAACGAGGCGCTGCGGCGGGTCGGGTACACATGCATCCGGAAGCTGTCCGGATACTGCTGGAACATGGCGACCTGGCCAGCCGTAAGGTTGTCCTGGTACTGGGCGTAATTCTGCGCCGTGATGGTGAACAGCGGCTTGTCGTCGGGGAACGGGTCGACCCAGGCTTCCCCGGGAACGAAGTTCGCCGGCGGCTGCTGTATGCCGCCAGTCCACTCGGGGATGGTGCCGTCGGCATTACCGGCCCGCTCGGCACCGACCGGTGTCAGCGGGGTGCCCGTCAGACCCAGCTGGGCCGCCTCTTCCGGCGTAATCTTCGCCCAGGCGACGGGGCTGACGGCCAACGCCAACCCCGCTATCGCCGCCACGAAATGCGCTTGCTGCCGCATGGCCTCCCCCTCCTGCTTGTTATCTGTGGTTATCGGCGGCCATTCAGGCCGCCGATTTCGTTCCGCTGGTCATTTTCCGGCTCATCAAGAAGCGCGTGATGGCCGGCATCAACAACACCGCGCCAAGCATATTCACAAAGAACATGTACGCCAGCAACACGCCCATGTCGGACTGGAACTTCAGGTCCGAGAAATACCACAGCGCCACACCCAGGGTCATGGTCACCGCTGTGAACACGACGGCCGTCCCCACCTCGCGGTAGGAATTGCTGAACGCGGTCTCCACATCCTCACCGTTCCGCATGTGCACGAAGGCCCGCGCGAACAGATAGATGCCGTAGTCCACACCCACGCCGACGCCCAGCGCCAGCACCGGCAGCGTCGACACCTTCAGGCCGATGTTCAGGAACACCATGACCGCGTTGGCAAAAATGGACACGGCCAGCAACGGCAGCATGACGCACAGCGCCGCGCGCCAGGAAAAGAAGGTCAGGAACACACACAACACGATGGCCACGAACAGGATCGCGTCCATGGTCAACACCGAGTCCTTCACCGCCTCGTTGGTCGCGGCCCAGATGCCCGCGTTACCCATCGCCATGCGGAACGTGACATCCGGGTTGGAGTTGGAATCCTGATAGGCCTTCACGGCCTTGACGATGCGCTGCAGGGTGCCGGCCTGGTGGTCGACCGGATAGATCGTCACCGGCATCACGCTGCAATCATTGTTGAACAGCCGCTGCGACATCTCGACCCGGTAGATGTTGGCGGCGATCATTTGCTCGTTACGCGGCAGGCCGAGGAACTTCGGATTGGCCTCGTAGTTGCCGACGTTGCGCTCACGCACCACCTGGGACAGCGACTTCACGGACCGCACGCCGGGCACGTTGCGCATGTGCCAGACGAAGTCGTCGATGGTCTCCATCACGCCATAGTTGACGCACGCGCTGTCCTGCGTGGACTCGGCGATGACCACGAACTCGTCGAGACCCACCGTGAAGTTGCTCACGATCTTGTCGATGTCGCGGTTGTAGCGTGAATCCGGCCAGAATTCCGGTGCTCCCGCCTCGGAGTCGCCGATGATCAGGTCGTTCGACTTGGAGGCCCCGTAGGCCACCAGCCCCAGGCTCAGCAGCACGATGACGGCCGCCGGTACCGGCCGGCTCGAGCGGGCGAGCAGGTTCCAGAACCTGTGATCGGCACCTTCCGACGCACGGTGCGCCCGCGCCAGCTCGCGCTCGTTCAGGCTCAGGTACGAAAGGATTGCCGGCAGCATGAACTTGTTGGTCAACAGCATCACGCCGACGCCGATGCTGGCGGTGATGCCCAGCTCGCGGATGATGTCGATGTCGATGATCATGATCACCGCGAATCCGACGGCATCCGACACCAGCGCCGTCGCGCCCGGAATGAACAGCTTGTTGAACGAATCCTTGGCCGCCGTCGGCCCGTCCATTCCCGACAGGATGCCCAGACGCCAGGCGTTGGTCATCTGCACCGCGTGGCTGACGCCGATGGCGAGAACCAGGAACGGCACCAGGATCGACAGCGGGTCCACGCCATAGCCGAGCAGCTTGACCAGTCCCAACTGCCAGGCCACCGCCGCCAGCGACACCGCAATGGCCGCCACTGCAAGCTTCCAGGAGCCGGCGAAAAACACCAACAGCACGAAGGTGACCGCGAGCGTGATCGCGAAGAACAGGATGACGCCCTGTGCGCCGTCGATGATGTCGCCGATGAAGGTGGCAAAGCCGATGATGCCGATGTCGACACCCTGCGACTCGTACTTCTCGCGCAGGCGCTCGAGGCGCTCTGCCACCTCCTGGTAGTCGAGCTTGGCGCCGGTGGCCGGGTCACGCTCGACCAGCTCGGCGATCACCAACGCGCCGGAGAAGTCCTTCGCCACGGTGCGGCCGATCTCGTCCGACCGGTACAGGTTCTGACGGACCTGCTCGAGGCCCTCCTCGGTCGCCTCGAAATCCGCCGGCACGATGCGCGATCCGGTGAACCCCTCCTCGGTCACCGCCACGTAGTTCACGTTCGGCGTGAACAGCGACGTCACCGTGCGGGCATCGACGCCGTCCATGACCAGGATTTCCTGGGTCACCTGCTCGAGCACCTTGAAAAACGCGGGGTTGAACATGTCCCCGCTGCGGTCCTGGACAAACACGGTAATCGTGTTCGAGCCACCGAACTCGGGTTTGTACTCGGTGTAGGTCTTCATGTACGGATGCGACAGGGGCACCGACTTGTCGAACCCCGGATCCAGGCGCTGCGTGAACGCCTCATAGCCGAGAAACGCCGTCAACACCAGCATGACGGACAGCACCAGCACACGCCGGCCTACCAGAAAATTGGAAATCTTCGCTGAGAAGCGCTCAAGTCCGGCGCCGTAACCCAGGTCTGCAGCCATGGAATCGATCGTCCTGAAATCGCGTAGAGGGTCGTCGCGAGCGACGACAGATCAGTCGAGCAGCTCGTCAAGCAGCTTGCGTTGCACGCCGCCGGCCTCGGTAGCCAGATAGACCGCATCGCCCACCGGCAACACCGCGGTAATACCGGCACGCTCCGCCAGCTGCCGAACAGTGGCCTCGAGTGTGGTCTGCGCCAGACGGACCAGCGTGCCGCCACCGCCCACCAGCAGTGTGCCGCCATCGGGGAGCAACGCGGCATCGAACAAAAACTGCTGCGTACCGGTGTCAACCTGCCGCCAGGCGACACCATCGTCAGAAACAAAAGCGTGGCCGTTCATGCCATAGACGAGTGGCCTGCCGTCAGGCAACGCCAGCACGCCAAAGAACGACCCATCATAGGGCGACTCGATCGACTCGAACGGCGCCACGCCGTCGACCGAACGATACAGCACACCCTTCTCCGCCACGGCCAGCACGCTGCCGCTGGGGGTCCAGGTGACACCAAAAATGTGGTTCTGATACCAGTCCTCGACCGACAGCGTGGTGCGCTGCCAATTGGCGCCGGCATCGGCCGTGTGCCACAGCTGCCCGTTGCTGCCGACCACATACCCGCGCCGCGCGTCACGAAAACGCACGTTGAGCATCACGTTCTGTGAGTCCGGCTCGAAGTTCAGCAGCGCCCAACTGGCACCCGCGTCCTCGCTTTTCAGAATCACGGCATCGTGACCCACCGCGTAGCCGGTGTCGGCCGTCACAAATGTCACCGCCGTGAGCGTCGCCCGGGTCGGCACATCCGCCTGCACCCATTGGCTGCCGTCATCGGAATACACGATCACGCCGCGCTCGCCAACCGCGACAACGCGGTCGCCAGCACTCGCCAGGCCGAGAAAAGTCACCTCGGTTGCCAGCGGCAATTTCAACGCGGGCTTGGGCCCGTCGTCTGCCCGGGCCACCCCAGAGACACAGAAAAGCGCCAGCAGCACGCTGGCGAGCCGGTACAGCATCGATCCCCCTTTGCCTTCACCGAACGCCATCGCCCGGTGTTTCACAAACTCAAAGGCGCCCTGCGGACCTGGCTGAGTCCACAGGGCGCCCGAACCGTCGCGTAGTTGGCGGATGCCCGATCGCTACCTCAACGGGTACCGAACTTACGCAGGCCTTGCGGCGTGTAGACCGAAAGATCCACCGACACCTCGTCGGTCGTCTCGAACTTGGGCATCCCGAAGCCACTGGCCTCACCCGCCTGCACGTGCCAGTACGGGAAGGTGGTGTAGCGACCGTTGATCAGGTCGATCTGCGAGTCACCCATGATTCGCACGATGCGCTTGTCGTACAGGTTCAGGTTGTACTGCTCACCCACACGCCACAGCCGGTCCTTGGCGTCGTAGGCCTCGTACGCCACGCCCATCCAGGTGTCCTCGTCGAAGTAGGCGACGTGACGCTTGTAGAGATGGCGGAAGCCCGGCTTCAACTGGCTGTCCATGACCCACACGCGGT
Source organism: Gammaproteobacteria bacterium (assembly GCA_003526065.1). Next base: position 12,697 of record DQBD01000216.1, read on the forward strand.
GAAGCTCGTAACGCAGGATGTCCTGGTTGATGTGCTTCTTGCCGTAGATGTCGTCGTAGGTCAGGCTGGCGTCGGCCGTCTTGTAGGAGTTGTAAGGAACGAAGAATTCCTTGCCCTTTTCCATCGTGAAGCTGTGGCGCGGTTCCTTGCCACCGAACCACCACATCCAGCGCGAGGACACCGTACGCTGTCCATCGGAGCCGAACGACGGGCTGTCGTGGAAACCGATCTCCGGCGCCTTGCGCACCCGACGCTGGCCGGGGATGTACAGGTACACCTGAAAGTCGACGTTGGCCGCGTAGTTGCAGCCCCCGAACACCAGCCCCGAGGAACGCGGCGGCTGTTCGATCTGCCAGGAGTCGCACAGCAGGGCGCCGCCCCACTGGGTGAACCACTGGTTCGATGGCTTGTCCGCGGTCGGAACCTGGTAGGGCCAGTATTCACGCGAGCGGATGATCACGTCGGTGCGGTTGCCCAACGAGTCGATGAGCGCGCCGTTGCCCATGGCGTCCATCGTGGTGCCACGGTAGGTACCCAAGAAGGTGTTCCAGCCCAATTCCTCCGCACTTTTCGGAATCGGGAACGGCACACCGCCGCCGTCCTGCACGTTGACCAGACACAGCTCGTTCTTCTCGGTGTACTCCGGGCAGATCTCGATGTGCTTGGCCTGCACCTTGGTCGCTTCAACGAACCAGTCGGGGTACGACGCGCTGCGACGGGTCGGATACACGTGCATCCGGAAGGTGTCCGGGAACTGCTTGAACATGGCGATCTGGCCGGGCAGCAGATTGTCTTTGTACTGCTCGTAGTTCTGCGCCGTGATCGTGAACAGCGGCTGGTCGTCCGGATACGGGTCAACCCACGTGCCGCCGGGCGTGAAGTTGGCCGGCGGCTGTTCGATACCGCCGGTCCATTCCGGAATGGTGCCGGCCTCGTTGCCGGCGCGCGTGGCGCCGACCGGCGTCAGCGGCGTGCCCGTCACGCCAAGCTGGGCGATTTCTTCGTCCGTCAGCTTGGCGAGCGCGGCGCCGGCAACGCCGAGACTCAACAACCCTGCCCCGGTCAGGCGCAAGGCGTTATGTTTGAACTGCGTCATCAAAGTTCCCCTTTTCGCACGAAACGCATGCCAGCCCTCAGAACGAATAGCTGGCATTGAACGACAGGAAGTCGCGGTCAGTGCTGCCGTTCAGACGGCTGCCCGCACCATTGACCTCGTCGTCGTCACCCCAGAAGGTGGTGTAGCTGATGCCGCCCTTCCAGCGGCCGCTGCCATAGTCGAAACCCAGACCGACCGAGAGTGCCTTACGCCCCTCGACCATCAGTTTGGCGCCGCCCAGCTCGTTGGAATAACCGTGGAAATCCCACGCGAAGGCGAAGTTCGGCTCCAGCGCGATCAGGTTGAACAGCGCCGCCTGGTACGTCATGGAATGACGGATAACCAGCTTGCCGAAATCCTCGCTGACCTGCGACTCGAACACGTTATACAGCGTGTTGGTGCCACCGAGCGGGTTCGGCTGCGTACCGAGCGGGCCGCCCACGGGGGTCAGGGACGGCAAGCCGCCGATCCAGCCCCAGGCGATTTCACCGATGGTGCTGGCACCATCAGCCTTCAGAGCGTGCAACACGCCCCAGTTCTTCTGGACGGTCAGCTGGGTCTGATAGCGCTCGATGCGCTCATACCCCTTGACCACGTCGCCCAGCGAACCGCCGCCGGCCAGATATGGACCGATATACGCCATGAACGGCCCGGCCGCAGGACCCGCCAGGAACAGCGGCTCGGTCATCTGAAGCGGCGCGTTGCGGCGATAGGAGAACTCGCCACCCAATGCAAGACCGAACATATTGGTGTTGAACGACGCACCCCAGCGTTCGATGTTCTCCGGGTAGTCGAGCTGGAACTT
>DQBD01000202.1 GCA_003526065.1 Gammaproteobacteria bacterium
GCCGGTGAGCTGGAGGCGGTGTTCGACGTGCCCGAGCACCTCGTCCCCGGGCTGCCGCACACGCTGACGGTGACGCTGTGGGCAGCGCCGGAACAGCCCCTGACGGCACAGGTGCGCGAAGTCGCGCCACAGGCGGCCGGCGCCAGCCGCACCTACCGGGTACGCGCCAGCCTGCCGGCAGTGGCCGACGGCCCCCGGCCGCGGCTTGGCATGAGCGCCACGGTGCATGTCACGGTTCCGGCACCGCAGCCGGCACTGCCGGCCAGCGCCATCCACACGCATGACGACGGGCAGCCGGCGGTATGGGTGGTCGACACCGGCGCCGACGGCGGCCACACCGTGCGCCTGCAGCCGGTGCAGCTGGGTGCGCCGCAGGGCGATCTGCTCACCGTGTCCGGCGGACTGAGGCCCGGCGACCGGGTGGTGACCGCCGGCGTGCACGACCTGCACGCCGGGCAGGCCGTCAGCCTGCCCTGAGCCACCGCGCATGACACGCTACAACCTGGCCGAATGGGGCCTGCGTCGACCGACGCTGACGGCGTACCTGATCGGCCTGATCCTGTTGGCCGGCACGGTGGCGTTCTTCCGCCTCGGCCAGACCGACATGCCGGACTGGACCATGCGCGCCATGCCGATCCGCGTGTTCTGGCCCGGCGCCACCGCCGAGCAGATCGAGCAGCAGGTGGTCGACAAGATCGAACGCAAGCTGCAGGACACCCCGCACCTGGACAGTCTGATCAGCACCGCCAAGCCCGGCGAGGCATGGATCTGGGTCAACCTGGAAAACAGCCTGCCGAACCCCAAGGAGGTGGTGCCGGAGCTGTGGTACCAGGTGCGAAAGAAGGTGGGCGACATCCGCCACACCCTGCCGCCGGGCGTGCGCGGGCCGTATTTCAACGACGAGTTCGGCGACGTGTACCCGCTGGTGTACGGCGTCTGGGGCGACGACTTCGACTACGCCGAACTCAAGGACCAGGCCGACTGGCTGCGCGAGGAACTGCTGCGCCTGCCGATCGTCGAGAAAGTGGTCATGATCGGCGCCCAGCCACAGCGGGTGTACGTCGACCTGTCGACGGCCCGGCTGGGCAATCTGCGTGTCAGCCCGCTGGCGCTGACCGAGGCCATCGCCGCGCACAACGCCGTGCAGGCGGCCGGCAGCATCGAGCACATCGACGGCCGCCTGCGCCTGCGCCTGAGCGGCCAGTTCACCAACGTGGACGATGTGCGCCGGGTGCCGGTGCAGGCCGCCGACGGCCGCCTGCTGACGCTCGGCGACCTGGCCGAGGTGTCGGCCGGCTACCAGGATCCGGCCGAACAGCTGATGCGCGTCAACGGCCACCCGGCGGTCGGCCTGGCCATCTCGATGGCCGCCGGCGGCAACGTGGTGGACCTGCGCCGCGACGTCGTGGCCCTGATGCAGCGCCTGGAGGCCGGCCTCACGGTGGGCGTGCAGGCCACGCTGGTGGCCGACGAACCGCAGGTGGTCACCCACACGCTGAACAAGTTCCTGCTCAAGCTGGCGGTGGCCATCGGCATCGTGCTGCTGGTCAGCTACGCCACGCTCGGCCTGCGTTCCGGCCTGGTGGTGGCCACCGCCTTTCCGCTGGTGCTGGGCGCCACCTTCGTCGCCATGACGCTGCTGGACATCGACCTGCAGCGCATCTCGCTGGGCGCGCTGATCATCTCGCTCGGCCTGCTGGTGGACGATGCCATCATCATCGTCGAGATGATGCTGGTGAAGATGCGCCAGGGCCTGGACCGTTTCCACGCCGCCAGCGCCGCCTACACCAGTACGTCCCTGCCGATGCTGACCGGCACGCTGGTGATGATCGCCGGCTTCATGCCGATTGCGCTGGCCAAGACGGCGCTGCGCGAGTTCATGTTCGGCCTGTACGGCGTCATCGCGGTGGCGCTGCTGGTGTCCTGGCTGGTGTCGGTGCTGTTCACGCCGTACCTGGCGTACCGCATGCTGCCGGCACGCGTGGCCCACCATGACGAGGTGTACGACACGCCGTTCTACCGGCGCCTGCGCGCCGTGGTGCGCGGCTGCGTCGATCACCGCTGGGCACTGCTGGCGGCCGTGGCGGGCCTGAGCGCGCTGGCCGCGCTGGCCGGGCGGCAGGTGGAGAAGCAGTTCTTCCCGCTCACCGACCGGCCGGACCTGATCGTCGAAACCTGGCTGCCGGAGAACAGCGCGTTCACCGCCAGCGAGGCGCTGGCCAGGGACATCGACCGCCTGCTCGAACAGGAGCCGGGCATCGAGCGCTGGGTGAGCTACGTCGGCATGGACACGCCACGCATCTTCACCGACCTGTGGATCGAGCTGCCGGCCCACAACGTGGTCAAGACCTATGTCCTGACCACCGATCGCCACACGCGCGACCGCCTGCGCGAGGCACTGCGAACGCGCATCGCGCGGGAACTGCCGCACGCCCGCGCGCGGGTGAATGCGTTTCCGTTCGGCATGCCGGCGCCCTCGTCCCTGGAATACCGCGTCACCGGACCGGACAAGGAACGCCTGCGCGAGATCGCGGCGCAGCTTCGCACCGCGGTGCAGGAGCACCCGCAGACACGCGGCGTGTACCTGAGCTGGCGTGGCCCGGTGAGCACGGTGCAGGTACAGCTCGACCACGCCCGCCTGGCGGCGCTGGGCCTGTCCGGGCAGCGGCTGGGACAGTCGCTCGACATGCTGCTGTCGGGGCAGCCGGTGACGCAGCTGCGCGACGGCGACGAGACCATCGACGTGGTACTGCGCCTGACCGAGGACGAACGCACGCGCCTGGGCTACCTGCCGAACGTGCCGGTACCGCTGGCCGACGGCACCAGCCTGCCGCTCGGCCAGCTGGCACGGCTGGAGCTGGCGGTGGAGGACGGCGTGTTCACCCGCTACAACCGCCAGCCGGCGGTCATGGTGTACGCCGACCTGCCCTGGTTCGTGCAGCCGCTGGACGTGGACGCGCAACTCGCCGACCAACTGGACACCCTCCGTGCCGGGCTGCCGCTGGGTTACCACCTGGAGATCGGCGGCATCGGCGAGCTCAGCGCCGAGGTGGACGCCGCCCTGGGCGCCGTCGTGCCGATCATCCTGGTCGCCATCATCACCCTGCTGATGCTGCAGCTGCAGCACCTGGGCCTGACCGCGCTGGTGCTGGCCACCGCCCCGCTGGGCATCATCGGCGTGCTGTTCACGCTGTGGGCCGTGGACCTGCCGCTCGGGCTGGTGGCGCAGCTGGGCGTGCTGGCGCTGGCCGGCGTCACCATGCGCAACACGGTGATCCTGGTGGACCAGATACGCCAGGACGTGGCGGCGGGCCTGAGCCGCTACGAGGCGGTCATCGAGTCGACCGTGCGCCGCTTCCGGCCCATCGTGGTGACCGCCGCGGCGGCCATCCTGGCCCTGCTGCCGCTGCTGACCGATCCCTTCTGGGGACCGATGGCCTATGCCATGATGGGCGGCCTCGCGCTGGCCACGGTGCTGACCGTACTGTTCGTGCCGGCGCTGTACGCGGCCTGCTTCCGGGTCCGGCCGCAGCCTTTCGCGTCGCTGGCGGCCTGAGTCGGCCGGCCGCGGCGCCGTTCATTCAGTCCGCGGGATACCGAACATCATGAAAGCCTGGCTGGTTCACGACTGGTGCACACCCGACGACATGCAGTGGGCCGACCTGCCACTGCCGCAGCCCGGCCCCGGCCAGGTGCGCGTCAAGGTGGCGGCCGCCGCGCTCAATTTCCTCGACACGCTGATGATCGGCGGCCGTTACCAGGAGCGCCCGCCGCTGCCGTTCGCGCCCGGCGTGGAGCTGTCCGGCACGGTGGACGCCGTCGGCGGTGATACCGATCTGGCGCTCGGCGAGCGCGTGTGCGGCCTGGTCAGCTACGGGGCTTTCGCCGAATACGCCTGCGTCGACGCGGCCGACCTGTCGCGCGTGCCGGCTGCCGTGGATCTGCCCACGGCGGCCGCCCTGCCGGTGGTCTACGGCACTGCCCACCACGCGCTGCTGGAACGCGGCCGACTCGAACCGGGCCAGACGCTGCTGGTGCTGGCCGCCGCCGGTGGGGTGGGGCTGGCCACCGTGCAGCTGGGCAAGGCACTGGGGCTGAACGTGCTGGCCGCCGCCGGCGGCGCCGACAAGTGCGCCCTGGCGCGCCAGCACGGCGCCGCGCAGGCCTTCGACTCCACCGCCCCGGACTGGGTCGAGCAGGTCAAGGCGGCCACCGGCGGCCGCGGCGTGGATGCCGTACTGGACCCGGTCGGCGGCGACTACACCGCCGCCGCGCTGCGCCTGCTGGCGGTCGGCGGGCGGCTGTTGATCGTCGGCTTCGCCGCCGGCGCCATCCCACAGATTCCCGCCAACCGTTTGCTGCTGAAGGAGCTGTCCGCGGTCGGCGTGGTGTGGGGGCCATGGCGGCGGCAAAACCGAACCGCCGCGGCGGCACAGATGGCCAGCCTGTTCGAGCTGTGGCAAAAAAACGCCATCGCCCCGCTGGTGTCGCAGCGCCGGCCGCTGCGCGAGGCGCCGGCCGCCATCGCCGACCTGGGCGCCCGGCGCACCACCGGCAAGATCCTGCTGATCCCCGGAGCCGATCAATGAGCGACGAGAAGCCGCGCGTACCGATTCCACCACCCATCCTGTACCTGGTCGCCATCGGTCTGGGCCTGTGGCTGGAGCGCCCGCTGCCGTGGCCGGTACCGGGCGGCGTTGTGCGCTTCGGGCTGGGCGCCGTGCTGATCGTGCTGGCGGTACTGGTGTTCGCCTGGTGCCTGCGCGAGCTGCGCCGGCACGAGACCACCCTGAACCCGCACCGCGCCGCCAGCCGCCTGGTCAGCAGCGGGCCGTTCCGCTTCAGCCGCAACCCGATCTACGTCAGCCTGACCCTGTTCCAGGTGGGCGTCGCCCTGCTGGCCGGCAGCACCTGGGTGCTGCTGATGCTGGCCTGGGTGCTGCCGGTCATGCAGCGCCTGGTGATCGCCCGCGAGGAGGCCCATCTTCGCTGGCGCTTCGGCACCGACTACGCCGATTACAGCAGCCGGGTCCGACGCTGGTTGTGAGGCGCCGCCGTCGACCGCTGCGCTGGCTGCGCCGGGCGCTGGCCTACACGCTGCTGATCTGGGTTGCCGTGACCGCCGGCACCGTGCTGGCGCTGCGCTGGCTGCCGCCGCCGACCAGCTCGTTCATCCTGCAAAACCGCATCGTGGCGCTGCAGGCCGGCTATGGTTTTTATCCCTACCCGCACCAGTGGGTGGACTACGAGCGCATCGCGCCGGCCATGGCGCTGGCGGTGGTGGCGGCCGAGGACCAGCGCTTTGGCCAGCACTGGGGCATCGATCTGGCCGGCATCCGCCGCGCCATCCGCGACAACCAGTACCGTGACCGCCCCCGCGGGGCCAGCACCATCACCCAGCAGACGGCCAAGAACCTGTTCCTGTGGCGCGAACAAAGCTGGCTGCGCAAGGGCATCGAGCTGTACTTCACCGGCCTGCTGGAGCTGCTGTGGCCCAAGCAGCGGATTCTCGAGGTGTACCTGAACATCGCCCA
>DQBD01000199.1:0-7082 GCA_003526065.1 Gammaproteobacteria bacterium
CTCGCCGGCATAACGGGTGGCTTGGTGAGCGGCAGCGCGGATGGACGCCTGCGAACCACTCTCCACCACACCAGCCGGTAGCCGACCATGACCGACTTCCTTTGCCGGATCCTGTTCTTCAACCGCTACCTGACCCTGGGGCTGATCTTCCTGGCGACGGCGGTATGGGGCATGGGGGTGCCGGGAGCCTCGTTCCAGACCATCTTCGAGGATCTGTTGCCGCGCGGACATGGCATCGTCGAGAACTACCTGGGCTATCGCGCCCAGTACGGCAACCAGGACTCGGTTCAGTTGATCCTGGAGAACGAGCACGGTTCGATCTACGCGCCGCCGTTCCTGCGGGCGGTGGACGCGGCGACGCGCGCCTTCGAGACGCTGCCGGCGGTCAACAAGGAGCGCATCACGTCCGTCACGTCGCGCAAGGTGCGCATTGCGCACACGGACGGTTCGACCATCTACAGCGACCCGCTGATCGATCCGGACCGCGGCGTGCCGGAAACCGGGCCGGCATTGCAGGAACTGAAGGAACGGGTGATGGCGGCGCCCGGTGTGCTGGGGCAGTGGGTGTCCTGGGACCAGACGGCGGTACTGATCGACGGCGCCCTGGTGCCCGGCGCATCCGATTACGTGGCGGTGTTCGAGCGCCTGCGGCAGATCGCCGAGGCGGCGGAGCAGACGCCGGGCGTGAGTGCCAAGATGCTCGGTCGCCCGGTGTTGACCGGCTGGGTCTACAGCTTCCAGAGCCAGATCGGCTGGATCCTGCTGCTGAGCCTGGTCATCGTGCTCGGCATGGTGGCGCTGTACAGCCGCAGTATCACGCTGGTGGGACTGGCGAGTCTGGCGGCGATGCTGAGCATCGTCTGGGGGCTCGGCCTGCTCGGTTACCTGGGTGGCAACCTCGATCCACTGGTGCTGGTGGTGCCGATCCTGCTGGTGGCGCGGGCGCTCAGTCATTCGGTGCAGATGGGGCTTCGCTACCAGGAATTGCAGGCCAGCGGCCTGCAGCGCATCGCGGCCGGGCGCGAGCTGTTCAAGCGCCAGTTCGTGCCGGGTGCGCTCGGCATCGTGTCGGACGCGCTGGGCCTGTTCCTGATCGCCATTGCCGACATCCCGATCATGCAGAAGCTGGCCCTGTTCGTCGGCTTCTGGACCATCAGCATGCTGATCAACGTGATGATGGTGTTCCCGCTGATGATCAGTTTCATGCCCCAGCGGGGGGGCAGCGCTTCGAAGTCACGGGTGTTGGGGCGCCATCCCATCCTCGATGGGCTGGGACGGCTGGCCATCAGCCGTCGCAGCCGGTGGGTCACCTGGGCCTGTGCCTTGACGCTGACGGCGGCCTGCGTGGGGCTGAGCACCAACGTGCCGATGGGGAATCCGCAGTCGGGCACGCCGCTGCTGTGGCCGGACGCGCCCTATAACGAGGCGGTCGCCTTCTACAACGCCAGGTTTCTGGGCGCCGACCAGCTGACGGTGGTGCTCGAGGCGGCCAGCGGCGATGTGCGGAACCTGCGTTACGTGGAAGCGGCGTCGGCGCTGCAGGCGCGGATGGATGCCGAAACGCTGGTTGCCGGGTCGGTGTCTTTCGTCGACCTGTTGCCGCAGGTGCGCCGCATCTTCTGGGGCAACTACCCGAAGGCCGAGGTGCTGCCGGTATCCGATCAGGAGTCGGGCGCCTACACCCAGATGTTGCAGAACGGCGCCAATCCGGGCGATTTCGATCGGTACTTCGATCGCCAGTACCGCCACGCCAGCATCACGTTTTTCCTGAAGGATGCGTCCACGCCGACGGTCGATGCGGTGTTGCAGGCGCTGCGCCAGGCCATTGACCGGGTAGAGCGCGACTATGACGTCGAGGGCGCGTTCCAGATTGGCCTTGGCAGTGCCAGCCTGCAGGCGGCTGTGAATGACGAGGTGCACTTCTCGCATTCCGCCACCTTCATCTGTGGCGTTCTGCTGATGACGCTGACCTGCCTGTTCGCCTATCGCTCGATGACGCTGTCGGTGATTCTGGTGGTGCCGCTGGTGCTGACCAACTTCGTGGTGCTGGCCACCATGACGCTGATGAACATCGGGCTCGATGTGAACACCCTGCCCATCATCGCCGTCGGCATGGGGGTGGGCATCGACTACGGCATCTATCTGATGAGCCGCATCATCGAAGAGGCAGGGCCGGACGCCACGCTGGCCGATGTCGGCCCGGCGGTGGTGCGCTCGCTGAAGACCACCGGCAGCGCCATCTGGCTCACGGCCACCACCATGGTGTTCTCGGTGGGCGTCTGGTACTTCCTGTCCGATCTGCGTTTTCAGGCCGAAATGGGGCTGCTGCTGGCGCTGATCATGCTGGTGAACCTGGTCGGCGCGCTGGTTCTGGTGCCGGTGCAGGTGATGACGTTCGGGCGTCGTTCGGTGGCGGTGCGGGCGGCGGCCGGGGGCGCGTTGGCCCATTGATGGGCCCATGAATCGAGCAAGTCACGGACGAGGGACAGGTCGTCTCCATGTCGTATCTACGAGGTGTCGTAATGAGCAACGTCAACGTGTCGGCCGCGCAGATGCCCGCCGACGTCATCCATGTCGATCGCTACACGTCGGGCCTGGTCGGTCCGTCACTGGGCATGCTCGGGCCGCTGCGTCCGGGGGGCCATATCGTCACGCAGACGCCGCCGGGCTGCTGGTCGCCGATGATTACGCCGGAGTTCCATGGCGGTCACGAGGTGACCGTGCCGGTGGCGATCGAGGGTGCCCAGATCGGCGACGCAGTGGTGCTGTACCTGGAGCACGTGCAGGCAGCCTCGGATGTGTCGTCGTCGGGGGTGGGCAGCGCCATCGACGGCCGCTACATGGGCGATCCATTCGTCGCCAAGCGGTGTCAGAACTGCGGCGCCGAGAGTCCGGACAGCTACATCGAGGGCATCGGCCCGGATGCGGTGCGCTGTCGGCAGTGCGGCGCGCCGGCCAGTCCGTTTAACTTCCGACATGCCTACACCTGCGTGCTGGACCGCGAGCATGGCGTGGCGCTGACCGTGCCGGAGGACGTCGCGGCGCAGACCGCCGCCAACGCCCGTCAGCTGCACGCCAGCCCCGAGCATGCCAAGGCGCACTCGATCCTGAGCTTTGCCGCCGGCAACATGCCCGGTGTGGTGACACGGGTGATGCCCTTCCTGGGCAACATCGGCACCACGCCGTCGTGCGACATGCCCGACTCGCACAACGCCGGCGACTTCGGCGCCTTCCTGGTCGATGCGCCGCACGAGTACGGCATGAGCCGGGACGCGCTGCTGCGTCACAAGACCGATGGCCACATGGATTGCGCCCAGGTGCGCGAGGGCGCCGTGCTGATATGCCCGGTCAAGGTGGACGGCGCGGGTGTCTACCTGGGCGACATGCACGCCATGCAGGGCAACGGTGAGGTGGCGGGTCACGCCACTGACGTCACTTCGGACGTGCGCCTGCGGGTGGAGCTGATCAAGGGCCTGAGCCTCGATGGCCCGATTCTGCTGCCGGTAATGGAGGACCTGCCGCCGCTGGCCCGGCCGGTGACCGCGCCGATGCGTGCACAGGCGTTGGCGCTGGCGGCCCGTTACGGCGCCGACATTCCCCTCGAGGACAACGCTCCGATCACCTTCATCGGGTCCGGCACCACGCTGAACGAGGCCACGCAAAACGGCCTCGAGCGCGCCGCTGCGGTGACCGGCCTGTCGGTGGACGAGGTACGCAACCGCGCCACCATCTGCGGGTCGATCGAGATCGGCCGCCTGCCCGGGGTGGTGAAGGTCGGCTTCCTGTGCCCGCTGGACATCCTGGACCGCATCGGTCTGGGCGGTGTGGTGCGTGCCCAGTACGGCCTGGCGTGAAACGGGCACGGGGTGGCGCACAGAAGCTGAACCACCGCCGCGCAGGGCCGGCGGGCAGACACGGGCTGGCGTGACCGTGTGGCTGCTGGCTGCCAAGGTGGTCGTGTCGATGGCCATGGTGCTTGGCCTGGCCTGGGTGGCCGAGCGGGTCGGCCCGCGGGTGGCCGGTGTTCTGTCCGGCTACCCGCTCGGCGTCGCGGTGGCGCTGTTTTTCGTCGGTGTGGAAAACGGCGCCGATTTCGCGGCTCACAGCGCCGTGTACACGGTGGCCGGGTTTTCCGCTTCGCTGGCGCTGGTGGTGGCCTATCGCGGCGTGGCCCGTGTGGCAGGGGCGGGGCAGGCGCTGCTGGCGCCGCTGCTTTCCGTGCCGTGTTTCCTGGCGGTGTCGGCGCTGCTCAGTCGCCTGCCGTTGGGGCTTGCCGGCGGTACGGCATTGACGTTGACCGGTGTGTGTCTGTGCCTGTGGCATTTCCGGCGCATCGAGAACACGGTGATCGACCGGCGCGTGCGGTTGTCTGCCGGCGCACTGTTGCTGCGCGCTGCCGCGGCGGCGGCGGTGGTGCTGCTGATCACCGGTTGGGCACATGTCATCGGCGCGGAGTGGACCGGTGTCCTGGCGGCGTTTCCGGTCACCCTGTTTCCATTCCTGGTCATCATCCACTGGACCTACGGCTGGCCGCAGGCGCAGACGGTCATCAAGCACTTCCCGCTGGGGATGGGCGCGCTGTTGGTCTACACGCTTGCCGTGGCGCTTTCGTACCCGCGCGTTGGCGTTCTGGTCGGCACGGGGCTGTCGTTCTGTCTGGCCAGCGTATACCTGTGGGGCGCGCTGCTGCTGTCGGACAGACCGCCCCGGCGAAGCCGAGCACGCGCCGCTGACCCTCAGTCGTCCGGCTGATTGAGCAGTTGGGCGAGGTTCTCGGGCGGCACGTAGCCCGGCAGCAGGCGGCCGTCGTCGAGCAGGATGGCCGGGGTGCCGGACACGCCCAGCTTCTGCCCGGCGCGGAATTGCGCGGCCACCGGGTTGTCGCAGGCTTTCTGCGGCGGGGCAGTGCCGGTCTTGGCGGCCGTCATGGCCGCCTTGCGGTCGTCGGCGCACCAGACCGACTCGGCCTTGGTGAACGACTCCGAACCCTCGCCGGCGCGCGGGAACGCCACATAGCGCACGCTGATGCCGGCGGCGTTGTACTGGTCCATGTGGCGGTGCAGTTCGCGGCAGTAGCCGCAGTCGATGTCGGTGAACACGGTCACCCGGTGCTGCGGATCGGCGGCCGTGAACGCGATGGTGTCGGCGTCCTTGAGGTCCTTCAGAAACGCCTTGCGCAGCGGCATCAGCTGCTCGCGCTCCACCTTCTCCACTGCGGCGGTGGACAGGTTGCGCCGGCTGGCCAGCTCGACCATCGGTCCGCCGAGCATGTACTTGCCGTCGGCGCTGAAGTAGTAAACCGTGTTGCCGAAGATCACCTCGTACAGCCCGTCGATGGCCGACGGTTGAACCGCCGTGGGCGCCGCCTCGGGCGAGATGCGTTCCAGCACCTTGGCCAGGGCCGGAGGCGTGTCGGCGTGCGCGCCGCCGATCAGCAGCAGCGAGGCCAGGGTGCAGGCGAGAAGGCGGGTCATGGGGGTATCCGGTGGCGGGCGTGAAGCTGGCATTGTAGGCGCTCAGCCGCGCGGGTGATGGCGGGCGTGCAGGGCTTTCAGCCGTTCGCGCGCGACGTGGGTGTAGATCTGCGTGGTCGACAGGTCGGCATGACCGAGCAGCATCTGCACTGCGCGCAAGTCGGCGCCGTGGTTGAGCAGGTGGGTGGCGAAGGCGTGGCGCAGGGTGTGTGGCGAGGGCAGCTGTGACAGGCCTGCGCGCTGCGCATGCGCCCGGAGGCGGTGCCAGAAGGCCTGGCGCGTCATGGCGCCGCCGCGCCGGGTGACGAACAGCGCATCGCTCACGCGGCCGTCGAGCAAGGCGCTGCGCCCGTGTGCCAGGTAGCTTTCCAGGCGCATCAGGGCGGTGTCGCCGATCGGTACCAGGCGTTCGCGGGCGCCCTTGCCCAGCACCACCAGCACGCCACGGTTCAGGTCCACCTGCGCCAGGCGCAGGCCCACCAGTTCGCTCACGCGCAGCCCGGTGGCATACAGCAGTTCCAGCATGGCGCCGTCGCGCAGGGCCTGGGCACAGGCGTCGCCGGGCGCCTCGAGCAGGCGTTCCACATCGGTTTCGCTCAGCGTCTTGGGCAGGGGGCGTCCGAGACGGGGCGAGTCGATGCGGGTGCTTGGGTCGTCGGCAATGCGGCCCTCGCGCAACAGGTAACGGTAGAAGCCGCGCAGTGCCGACAGCCGCCGCGCCAGCGAGCGCGGCGCGAGGCTGCCCTGGGCCGCCAGGTAGTCGAGCAGGTCGCCGTGGGTGGCGTCGGCAGGGGTCTTGTCGTGGGGCGTCAGGTGTGCGGCCAGTGACGTCAGGTCGCGACGGTAGGCCGCCAGGGTCAGGCGGCTGGCGCCACGTTCCAGCCACAGGCTGTCGAGGAACTGTTCGATCAGCGGATCGGCAGCCGGGCGCCTGGGGGCCACCGAGCGGTGGGGCTCAGGCGGCGAAGAACCGCCGTTCATGGTCCAGCAAGTGTTGTTTGCGCTGTGGCCAGGGACCGTTGGCGGCGCCCATGAATCCGCCGCTGCCGGTGCGGGCGATGACCCGGTGGCAGGGCACCACCAGCAGCAGGGGATTGCTGCGGCAGGCGCCACCCACGGCGCGGGCGGCGGTGCCGATGTCTGTGGCGATGTCGCCGTAACGGCGGGTGGCGCCGGGCGGGATGGCGCGCAACGCCGACCAGACGCGGTGCTGGAACGGCGTGCCGGCGGGGGCCAGCGGCAGGTTGGAGAAGTCTGCCGTGGCGCCGGCGAAATAGGCCTCGAGCTGCAGCATGGTTTCCAGCAGCAGCGGATCGGTCGGGCGGCGCGGTACAGCGCCATCCGCAGCGAAGCCGACCTCCGTCAGGCCGTGTTCGTTGCAGCGCAGCAGCAGCATGCCGAGTGGGGTCGACATGCTGGCTTCGCTGCTGTGCATCACGACGCCGGGCGGCCCGCTCAGCTGGCCTGGCTGCGCTGCGTCAGCTTCTCGCGGATGCGCGCTGCCTTGCCCTCGCGGCCACGCAGGTAGTACAGCTTGGCCCGACGCACGCGACCGCGGCGCTTGACGTCGATGTTCTGGATCTGCGGGCTGTAGGTCTGGAACACGCG
>DQBD01000199.1:7339-7959 GCA_003526065.1 Gammaproteobacteria bacterium
ACGCCCTCGCCGTGCGACAGCTTGCGCACGGTGAACGACGAGTGCAGACCGCGGTTGCGACGGGCGATCACCACGCCCTCGTAGGCCTGCAGGCGCTCGCGGTTGCCTTCCTTTACCTTGACCTGCACGACGACCGTGTCACCGGGCCGAAAGTCCGGCACGTCCCGCGTCATCTGCTCAGCGTTCAGCTGGTCGATGATGTTCATGAGTCCCTTACTCCTGATTGTCCAAGGCCGGACAGTGCCCGTCAGTATCGGCCATTGCCCGGTATTCATCCAGCAGCCGCCGCTGCTCGTCCGTCAGTTCCAAACCTTCCAGCAAATCCGGGCGCCGGCGCCAGGTGCGCGCCAACGCCTGCTGCAGCCGCCAGCGCGCCACGCGCGCGTGATCGCCGCTGAGCAGCACCGGCGGCACGGCGCGTCCGTCCAGCTGCTGCGGGCGCGTGTAGTGCGGGTGATCCAGCAGGCCGTGCATGAACGAATCCTGCTGCGCCGACTGCGCGTCGCCCAGCGCGCCCGGCAACAGGCGCACCACCGCGTCGATCATCATCATGGCCGGCAGCTCACCGCCGCTGAGCACGTAGTCGCCGCACGACCATTCCTCATCCACCACCTGCTCCA
>DQBD01000199.1:8243-8384 GCA_003526065.1 Gammaproteobacteria bacterium
TCCTCATCCACCACCTGCTCCAGCGCCCGCTCGTCCACACCCTCGTAGCGCCCGCACAGCAGCAGCAGGCGCTCGCGCCCGGCCAGCTCGCAGGCCGCCGCCTGGTCGAAGCGACGGCCCTGCGGCGACAGGTACGCCACC
>DQBD01000131.1 GCA_003526065.1 Gammaproteobacteria bacterium
TTGTGTTCTTCGATACCGGTAGCCACAGCAAAGACGTTCGCGTCGAAAATGATATCTTCCGGGGGAAATCCCGCCTGTTCGACCAAAATTCGATAACTGCGCTTACAGATATCGATACGGCGTGCCAGGTTATCCGCCTGGCCCTCGGTATCGAAAGCCATTACTACGACCGCGGCCCCGTAGCGCCGACACAATCTCGCCTGCTCGATAAAAGCGGTTTCGCCTTCCTTGAGGCTGATGGAATTAACGACAGGTTTGCCCTGAATACACTTCAAGCCGGCCTCGATGATCTCCCACTTGGAGGAATCCACCATGATTGGAATACGGGAAATATCCGGCTCAGAGGCAACCAGGTTGAGGAATTCCGGCATGGCCGACCCGGCGTCTAGCATGCCTTCGTCCATATTGACATCGAGGATCTGCGCACCGTTTTCGACCTGTTCCCGCGCCACGTCAAGGGCGGTATCGAAATCGCCCTCCAGGATCAGGCGTTTGAATCTCGCCGAACCTGTGACATTACAGCGCTCGCCGACATTGACGAACAAGGACTCCGAGTTGATGGCGAAAGGCTCGAGACCGGAAAGCCGGCATGCCGGCGGAATATCGGGCACAGCGCGCGGAGCCATGGCAGCGGTGGCAGCGACAATCGCCGAGATGTGCTCGGGTGTGGTGCCACAGCAACCGCCAACAATGTTGACCAGGTGGGCCCTGGCGAACTCGGCAATAATCTCCGCCGTGTCGTCGGGCAACTCATCGTATTCGCCAAACTCGTTGGGCAGGCCCGCGTTGGGATGCGCGCTGACCGGCTGCGCGGGGCTGGGCGGGACGATTGTGCTGGACATGCCTGGTTCTCCCATCCGCCATTGGCTGCATGCATCCACGCAGGCGGCCATCCAGCCAGCCAGGGTTCGCATCAACCCTGCGCGCCAGCCGGACTCTGCGGTGCGGGCCGCATTGCCGCCCATCGGGACCTCCGGCGCAGAGGCGCGGTCGGCCTCGGGCCGCGCGTGGACACGATTCATCGTCCGTTCTCGTCGGCGGGCGCGAGCTTGGCATCGGCTTCGGGCAACCGGTCCAGCGACACGAGCTCCTTGGCTTTCATGCCGACCCGATGACCGGTTTCCAGGAAGTCCACACCGTAGATGTAGAACTGCTGAAGAAAGGTGCCGATGTGGCTGACGTAGCCGAGATCACCCTTGCGCACCAGGATTTCGCCGATCTCCTTGCCGACGTAGGTGCCGTCGTTGCGGATGGTCTTGCGCGAGCGCACTTTCTCGCCAAAGCGGAAGACGGGTTCGTCGTCCAGTTCACTGGGTACGCCATCACTCATGGGAACCTCCTTCGGGAAGTGTGCTCATGAAACACAGCGGGACGGACCCGCTTCATCAAGGGCCGCGTCGCAGCGCAGCTGCGCCATGCGGCGCACCTCGGCGTCGTCGTCGCTGAGCAGCGCGCCGAGCGCATCGACTGGAATCCGGCGGGCAATTTCGTAGCGGACCCGCCAATCCGGATCGCTGCGCAGCGCAACCAGCTGGGCCGGGGGCAGGCGCTCGATCGTCACCAGGCGCACGGCCGGATCGGGGTCACGGGCCATGCGCGGCAGCAGCGTGGAATCGGCCCGATGGGCCACCACCTTGCGCACTTCGGCTTCCGGATCCGCGGCCATCAGGGGCAGCAGGCCCGGCGCCAATCGTTTGGCCACGATCTGGCGCACGTAGTAATCGGGGTCATGGATCATCGCGAACAGATCCCCCGCACGGATGCGCGAGGCAACCCGGATGCGAACCTCGCGGTCCGGGTCGTGGCTGAGCTTGTGCAGCTGGGTGATGGGCAGACGCTGCGCCACGCTCCAGCGCACGGTCTCGTCCGGGTCGCTCAGAAGACGGGCGAGATGGAACAAGTCCGCATGCCGGGCGGCCACCGCCCGCACCTCGAAATAGGAATGTGTCAGGGCGTCGTTCGCGCATTCCGGATTCAGGGCAAAGAAGCGATCGATGCGGGGCGCATAGCGATCCTGCATGCACGACCAGCTCGGGCCGCAGCGTTGCGATGCCAGTCGTTCCCGATGAGGACAGGCCGCGCAGTCGATGGGTCGCCCGGTCCAGTCCAGGGTCTCGGTGATCACGCCTGTGGAGGCTTGCGGCTCAGTCATCGTCCTCCCTCCCCTGCCGGTCCAGAACCTGGAGCAGGACACGGCCGCCCAGCCGATCATCGGGATCGAGCTGACCCAGTTTTTCCAGCATCGGCCGCCCAGCTTCGGGCTCGCCGAGGCGCAGATGCAGATAGCCGCAGCCCTTGAGGCAAAACAGATAGAAACGCGGCAGCGCGGCGGCGTAATCGCCGAACCGCGCATCGCCGGCCTGCACCGATCGCCAGTCCGCAGCCAGGCCCGCCATGGCGGCGGCCCACGCCAGACAGCGCATGCCGACGGCGAGGCTCTCGCGCAGCCGACCGCCGTAGAAGTGGAAGCGGTAAAAGCCGATCAGTACGGCCGGATGGTCCGGTGCCAGACGCTGGGCTTCGGCCAGATGGGCCCGACAGGCCGCCTCGTCACTGTAGTCGCGCCCGGCCGCCTCGAGGGCGATGCGCGCACGGTCGGGCAGTCCGGCGGCGCAGCAGATCACGGCGGTCGGATCGAGCGTGTCCAGCCATGCCCCTGTCGATTCAGAGGCCTCGTGCGCGATGCGCCGGCTGCGGATGTTCATGGCAATCGCCTGCCGCTCAGGCTTCGCCGGACGGCGGAGTGCGCCGCTCGATGGAACTCACCGATACCGTTGCCGGGCCCATGGTGCTGGCACTGCTGCAGGCACACGGACCTTTGCCGGCAGTCTGGAAAACCAGCCCGCTGGTGGTGGCCGTGTCGACGAAATCCATGGTGGCCCCGTCGAGCAGCTCGGCGCTCGGAGCCGGCAGGAACAGCCGCAGTCCCCCGTGTTCGAAGACGACTTCGCCGTTCTGCGGCGCCGGCTCGACGCTGAATTCGCTGCTCAGGCCGGAGCATCCACCCGGCGTCACCACCAGGCGGAAGCCGCATTGCTCACCACCGCCGAAGCGCACCATGCGCCGGATGAATTTTTCCGCGGCCGGCAGAATGGAAAGTTCCATGAGCGGGATCTCCTTCAGGCCTGCGGCTGGTAGCGTGGCTGGGCGGGATCGATGATGCAGGTCTTGTCCACGGGGCAGACCGCCTCACATTGCGCCTCATCGAAATACCCGATGCATTCGGTGCATTTCTTCGGGTTGATGGCGAAGATCCCGTCTTTTTCGTAGATCGCCACATTGGGGCATACGGGTTCGCAGGCCGAGCAGCCCGTGCATTGGGAACCAACGATTTTGTAGGACATGACAACCTCCTGGGGTCTCAAAAAAATGGGGGCGGGATACGCCGAGGCTGACCGCCCCGCCCCCATCACGTGTCGACCGCCTCCGATCAAGCGGCGACATACGCTCCCTGGCGAATGGCGGCATCACCCTTGGGTTGATGCACGATGGCGCCGCTCTCGACTTGTTCGAGATAGTTCTTGAAATAGGCGATCACCGAGCGCTCGATGAACTCCTGGGCATACGCGTCCACAGGCTCGATGCCGGCCTGCTTGAGCGTGTCCTTGGGACAGCCGCCGATCTTGGCGACGAAGACGGCGTGGCAGTCGTTGATGGCCCGGATGACGGTGTCGAGCGCGTCCTCTTCGCCATAGCCGCCCTGGCAGTACAGATCGACGCGGCGATGGCCGACGAACTTGGCGCCGTCCACACTGGTTTCGTAGATCTGGAACTCCGATGCGTGGCCGAAGTGCTCGTTGATCTTGCCGCCGCCCTTGGTGGCCACGGCGACCAGCATCTTGATGTCGCTGTGCAGCCCGGCCAGCTCGGACAGCTCGTCGCGCTTGGCGGCGACCTGCTCCTGGCGCTTGCGCTCCACTTCCGCCTGATAGGCCTTGCGGGTGTCGCCGTCGTAGTTCACCTCCATGGCCATGATCTTGTCGGTGGTGAATTCGGCCGAGCGGTCCTCGCCGAGCAGGCCCACGGCGTCGGCGCGGCACTGGCGGCAGTGACGCATCATGTTCATTTCGCCCGAGCAGGCATCCTGAAGGGCCTTGAGCTCCTGCGCGGTGGGACCGCGCTGGCCGTTCAGGCCGAATACGGTGCCGTGCTCCGGGGAGGAGATGAGCGGCATGATGTTGTGCAGGAAGGCCCCGCGCGACTTCACGGCCCGGTTCACGTCCACCAGATGCTTGTCGTTGATGCCGGGAATCATCACCGAGTTGATCTTGGTGAGGATGCCACGGGCGGTGAGCATCTCCAGACCCTGGAGCTGGCGATCGGTGAGGATCTGCGCGGCATCACGGCCCTTGTAGCGCTTGTTGTTGTAGTAGATCCACGGATAGATCTCGGCGCCCACATCGGCATCGATCATGTTGATGGTGATGGTCACGTGATCGACGTTGAAATTGGCGATGGTGTCGATGTGATCCGGCAAGGCCAGACCATTGGTCGACAGGCACAGCTTGATGTCCGGCGCGGTTTTCGCGATGAGCTCGAAGGTCTTGAAGGTCTTCTCGGGATTGGCGAGCGGATCACCGGGGCCGGCGATGCCGAGCACCGTCATCTGGGGGATGGTCGAGGCCACCGCCAGTACCTTCTTGGCGGCCTGTTCGGGGGTCAGCTTTTCGCTCACCACGCCGGGGCGGGACTCGTTCGCGCAGTCGTACTTGCGGTTGCAGTAGTTGCACTGGATGTTGCAGGCCGGGGCCACCGCCACGTGCATGCGCGCGTAGTGATGGTGTGCCTCTTCGCTGTAGCAGGGATGGTTCTTGACCTTCTCCCAGATCTCCGGTGCCAGATCGCCGGCACCGGCCCCCGAGCCGCAGCTCGACTTGCCGCTGCCGCCCGAGGTGCCGCAGCCGTTGTGATCCTCTGCAATCTTTGCGGCGATCTCGCTGGCCGAGCCGGCCACCGCAACGCTGATCTGACCCAGCTTGTCATTGATCCCGATTCGTTCTTGCATGACGCCCTCCGGCATGTGTCCTTTTCGCATCGGGACGGCGCGTCCCAACGCTGGCCATCACTTCCCAGCAACAGCTATGCCATTTGCCAACGAACTGAAAATGAAGGAGTTTCTTTTGGATCGTCGGCGTGGATGTCGCGCACCCGACATGCCGGAAGCAGGTGGGGAATCAAATGTTCGGTATGCGACACGGGGCCCGGCGTCGAGGGGCGCCGGGTGCGTGGACGGGGGATGGGGAGGAATCGGTTCGGGGAGGCGCCGGCGGGCGGGGTGTCAGAAGCGCTTCACTTCGATGCCGTGCTTGCGGATGGCATAGCCGATCTGCCGCGGGGTGAGCGACAGCAACCGGGCGGCCTTGGCCTGGACCCAACCGGACTGTTCGAGCGCCTGAATCAGCCGCTCCCGGTCGGGCAGTCCGGATCGACCCAGCTCGTCGGCGCCGAATTCGTCCAACGGCCCGATCCGGTCGGGCGCGGCTGTGGATGGGATGGGTGCCGGCACCACCTCGATCGGAAACGGCCGCGGCGCCGTGCCGTAGGATTGCAGGACCAGGGAAAAGCAGCGATTGTGCTGGCAGGCCAGGGTGGGCGCGCGCACGATGTCGCCCTGGGTCATGGTGGCGGCGCGTTCCACGCAGTTTTCCAGTTCGCGCACATTGCCGGGCCAGTTGCACTCGAGCATGATCTTGAGCGCTTCCGGGCTCAGCATCAGCCCGCGATCGTTCTCGCGGTTGAATTTTTCCAGAAAATGCTGGCTCAGCAGCGGAATGTCCTCACGCCGATCGCGCAGTGGCGGCAGGAAGATCGTCACCACATTGATGCGGAAATACAGGTCGGCGCGAAACTCGCCCTTGCTGACCGCTTCTTCGAGGTTCTTGTTGGTGGCGCAGATCAGTCGCACATCGACATGGATCGGCTTGGTCCCGCCGACACGTTCGAATTCCCGCTCCTGCAGCACCCGCAGCAATTTGGTCTGGAAGGCGGGGGAAATCTCGCCGATCTCGTCGAGAAACAGGGTTCCGCCATGGGCCAGCTCGAAGCGGCCCTTGCGTTCGGTGGTGGCGCCCGTGAACGAACCTTTTTCGTGTCCGAACAGCTCCGATTCGAGCAGGGTTTCGGACAGCGCGGCGCAATTCAGGGACACGAACGGCCGTTCGCGCCGGGGGCTGAGGTAGTGAACAGCCCGGGCGATGACCTCCTTGCCGGTCCCGCTTTCGCCGCGCAGCAGCACCGTGGAACGGCTGGCCGCCACTTGGTGGACCTCGGAAAACACCTCCTGCATCGCCTTGGACACGCCAATGACGTTGTCGAGCCGGTATTTGCCCTGGAGCTGTTTCTGCAGCCGGTTGCGGTCGGCCATGAGCGAGGCGCGCTCGGCGCCGATGTGCTGGTGCAGGTGGGCGGTCTGGCCGATCAGGTTGGCCGCCATCTTGAGCAGACGCACGATGCGCTCGTAACGCACCGAGACATTGCGCGCCGCGCCGCGCGCGATGCTGAGCACGCCGATCGCGTCGCGCCCCACCAGGATGGGCACGCCGATGAACGCGACGACCTCATCGGTCTGGCCCTGGTGGGCGCCGGTGCGATGCAGGAAAAGCGGTTCCAGGGAAATATCCGGCACCACCATCGGCATGGCGCTGGTCATGATCTTGCCGGTGATGCCCTCCCCGAGCTTGAACCGGCCGCGCGCTTTCTCCTCCGCGGTCAGCCCGGAGGCTTCCAGGATCTGCAGGTCTCCGGATTCCTGCAACAGGCTGACCATGGCCCGCCCGCCGAGATGGGTGGACAGGATAGTGACCACCTCACGCACGGTGCGCTGCAGGTCGAGTGAGGAACCCAGGACTTTGCTGATTTCATAAATCGTCAGCAAATCAGATTCTTCGGTGTGCGATGCGAGAGCAACCATGGGGCATACCTTAAGCTCGGTAGCGGCTGATCTTTGCCAGAGTCAATAACATTCACCTCCTTCCCGTCGGGTTTGTCAATGCCTCTGGGCCGCAAATCGCGCTGACGGCCATGTCGCAAACCCGACATGTTCGGCCGATGTCGGGTTTGCACCGGCATCCGGCGCCGTCCTCTTCCCGCCCGCTGCACTCGTTTCCACATAAATTCGCTGACGGATCAGATGGATAGGCGTTTTTTCGGGCTCTGGCATCAAAGTTGCGCTAGTTCGCACAAGCGAGCCTTTTCGCTGTGTGAGGACGTGAGCCATGGCTGCTCTGACCATTCAGGACACCACATTGCGTGACGGTGAACAGACCGCGGGGGTGGCGTTCACCCTCGAGGAAAAACTCGCCATCGCCCAGGCCCTGGTCCGCATGGGAGTGCCGGAGCTGGAGATCGGGATCCCGGTGATGGGCAGCGAGGAACAGGAGGTGGTTCGCGCCCTGTTGGCGCTGCAGCTGCCCGCGCGCCTGGTGGTCTGGGGACGCGCCCACGGCGACGATCTCGCAGCGGCCCATCGCTGTGGGGCGCCCTGCCTGCATCTGTCGATTCCGGCCTCGGATCTGCAGATCCAACGCAAGCTGGGCCGCGACCGGGCGTTCGTGCTGACGGCCATCCACCGGCATGTGTGCGCCGCGCGCGATCTCGGCATGGAGGTGAGCGTGGGCGCCGAGGATGCCTCACGCGCCGATCCCGATTTTCTGCTGCGCCTGGCCGAACAGGCCCAGGCCAGCGGCGCACGGCGTCTGCGCTACGCCGACACGCTCGGGGTGATGGACCCCTTCACCACCCGCGAGTCCATCGCGAGCCTGCGCCGCCATGTCGATCTGGAACTGGAGATGCACGCCCACAACGATCTGGGTCTGGCCACGGCCAACACGCTGGCAGCGGTGCTGGCCGGCGCCACCCACGTCAACACCACGGTCAACGGCCTGGGTGAACGGGCCGGCAACGCGCCGCTGGAAGAGGTGGTCATGGCGTTGCGGCATCTGTGCAATCGCGAAACCGGCATCGACACCCGCCAGCTGCCCGCCGTTTCCCGTCTGGTCGTCGCCGCTTCCGGCCGGGCGGTGGCCGACAACAAGTGCGTGGTCGGCGACGGCGTGTTCACGCACGAATCGGGCATCCACGTCGACGGCCTGCTCAAGAATCCGCTCAATTACCAGGGCTTCGATCCGGCCGAAGTCGGCCGCGCGCATCGTCTGGTGCTGGGGAAACACTCTGGCGCGCATGGGGTGAGTGCCGCCTACCGCGCTCTGGGCATCGAGCTCAGCCCGCTGGAGGCCCAGCAGATCCTGGCGCGCATACGCCAGCACGCCGTGAGCGAGAAACGGGCGCCGCAGGATGACGAGCTCAAGCGCTTTCATGAGGAGATCGGGCAATGGCCAGTCGCGTGCTGAGCGGGACATCGCGCCCAGGCGGTTCCACCGGCCTGTGGGGTCGAATCCGCGGCGATGTGGATTGCGTGTTCCAGCGCGATCCGGCCGCACGGACCCGCTTCGAGGTGATCACGGCCTATCCGGGCGTGCACGCGGTCATCGGTCATCGGCTGGCCCACGCCCTGTGGCAGCATGGCTGGCGCTATCCGGCACGGCTGCTGAGCCATCTGTGCCGCATGGTGACCCACATCGACATCCACCCCGGCGCCCGCATCGGTGCGCGCTTTTTCATCGATCACGGCTGCGGCGTGGTGATCGGGGAAACCGCCGAGATCGGCGATGACGTCACCCTCTACCACGGCGTCACGCTGGGGGGCACGTCCTGGAATCCCGGCAAGCGTCACCCCACCGTCGGCGATGGCGTCGTCATCGGTGCCGGCGCCAAGATCCTGGGTCCGATCCGCATCGGTGCCGGCGTCCGCATCGGCGCCAACTCGGTGGTCATCCAGGATGTGGCACCCGACATGACGGTCGTCGGCATTCCCGGCCGCGAAGTGCTGCCTCTGAATCAGCGCCGCATCACGCCGCAAGGCATCGATCTGGATCACCACCTGATGCCCGACCCGGTCGGCAAGGCGCTGGCCTGCCTGTTGGATCGCGTCCATACCCTGGAGGCGCGCCTGGAAATGGCCTCGCCGTCCCCCGGCGAAGACCCCGAATGCCGGTCGTGTGTCGACGAGTGCGTCAGTCTGCAGGGCAGCGACATGGCGCCGGGACGTGCACCGGACCTGCAGAAAACGACTCACTGAACAAGAGAGCGTGTCATGAGCAAGCTACTGGATCAACTGGGAAAATTTTCCGACGCCGAGGAATTTCTGGTGTTTCTGGACGTACCGTTCGAACCGGCCGTGGTGCAGGTCAACCGCCTGCACATCCTCAAGCGCTTCAGCCAGTATCTGGCGCGCGCCCGCCTCGACGAGCTGGACGAAGCGGCGCAGCGGGATAGCTGCCGGGCCTTGATGATCCAGGCCTACGAGGATTTCGTCCATTCCACTGCGGCGCAGGAAAAGGTGTTCAAGGTGTTCCAGGATGCCGACGGCCAACGCGTCAGCCTGGACAGCCTGCGCGCCAGCCTCCCCTCGCAACGGACCTGAGGACTCAGCCATGCATATCGTCGTCTGTATCAAACAGGTCCCGGACAGCTCGCAGATTCGCGTTCATCCGGTCACCAACACCATCATGCGCCAGGGTGTCCCGGCAGTCGTCAATCCCTACGACCTGTTCGCCCTGGAAGAAGCCCTGCGTCTGAAGGACCTGCATGGCGCCCACGTCACGGTGCTGTGCATGGGTCCGCCCCAGGCCGAGGCGGCGCTGCGCAAGGCGATTTCCTTCGGCGCCGATGACGCCATTCTGGTCACCGACCGCGCCTTCGCCGGTTCCGACACTTTGGCGACCAGCTTCGCGCTGGGCAGCGCCATTCGTCAGATTGACCGCAACATGGCGGTGGACGTGGTGTTCTGCGGCAAGCAGACCATCGACGGCGACACCGCTCAGGTCGGCCCCGGCATTGCCAAGCGTCTCGACCTGCAGTTGCTCACCTATGTTGCCCAAGTCGACAGCGTCGATCCGGAGCAGCGCCAGATCGTCGTTCAGCGCCGCGCCGAAGGCGGCGTTCAGGTGCTGCAGACCCGCCTGCCCTGCCTGATCACCATGCTCGAGGGCACCAATGAGATGCGCTTCGCCAGTCAGGCCGGCATCTTCCGCGCTGCCCGGCACCCCTTGAAGGTGTGGGACAAGACCGCCGCCGGGATCGAGGATCCCGCCAAGGTCGGCCTCAAGGGCTCACCCACCGTGGTCAGCAAGGTGTTCGCGCCCAAGCCCAAGACGGCGAAGGCCGAGATCGTCACCTGCGAGAGCAATACCCCCAAGGATCTGGCCGTGACCCTGATCGCCAAGCTGATGACGCAGAACCCACAGCTCGAAAGCGCGATCGGCCAGAGTGCCCGCTAGGAGATTCGTCATGAGTGAAAGCAACACCCCCGCCAAGCGCCCGGCCGGCCGCAAGGTCGAACTGGATCCGCGTCTGGCAGACTACAAGGGCGTCTGGGTCTTCGTCGAGCACGAGCGCGGCCATGCGCACACCGTGTCCTGGGAGCTGATGGGCGAAGGCCGCAAGCTCGCCGATGGACTGGGCGTGCCGCTCTCCGGTGTGGTGATGGGCGCCCCGGGCGAGGACACCCGCCGCTTCTGCGCCGAGGCGTTCCGCTACGGCGCCGATCGCTGCTATCTGATGGAAGACCCGGTGCTGGCCGATTACCGCAACCAGTCCTTCACCAAGGGGCTGACCGATCTGGTCAACGCCTATCAGCCGGAAATCCTCCTGCTGGGCGCGACCACGCTCGGCCGCGACCTCGCCGGTTCGGTGGCCACCACGCTGCAGACCGGACTCACCGCCGACTGCACCGAGCTCAACATCGACCCGGAAAATCGCAGTCTGGCTGCCTCACGCCCGACCTTCGGTGGCAGCCTGTTGTGCACCATCCTGACCCTGAACTATCGCCCGCAGATGGCCACGGTGCGGCCGCGCGTGATGCCCATGGCCGGCTACGACGAGACCCGCAGCGGGCCGATCATCGAACACCCCCTGAATCTGGTGGAAACCGACATCGTCACCAAGGTGCTCGACTACATCCCCGACAACTGCCAGGACAAGCCGCAGCTGCCTTTCGCCGACATCATCGTCTCTGGCGGCCGCGGCCTGAAACAGCCGGAGAACTTCCAGCTGGTGTGGGATCTGGCGCGCGTGCTCGGCGCCGAGGTCGGCGCTTCGCGTCCGGTGGTCCAGGCCGGCTGGGTGGATCTGGAACGCCAGGTCGGCCAGTCCGGCAAGACGGTCCGGCCCAAGCTCTACATCGCCGCCGGTATTTCGGGGGCGGTCCAGCATCGGGTGGGCATGGAAGGATCGGATGTGATCATCGCGATCAACAACGATCCGAACGCGCCCATTTTCGATTTCGCCACCTACGGCATCGTGGGCAATGCCCTGCAGGTCTTGCCGGCACTTACCGAAGCCTTCCGCCAGCATCTGGCCGTGGCTCAGAAAGCGGGATAAAGGAGAAACGCCATGCGCGAAAAATTCGATGCCATCGTGGTGGGCGCAGGTCCTGCCGGCAATGCCGCCGCCTACACCATGGCGAGCGCCGGCTTGTCGGTGCTGCAGATCGAGCGCGGCGAGACGCCGGGCTCCAAGAATGTCCAGGGTGCAATCCTCTACGCCGATGCCCTGGAACGCATCATCCCGGACTTTCGCGACGACGCGCCGCTGGAGCGTTACCTCATCGAGCAGCGCTTCTGGATGCTGAGCGAGGACGCCTATGTCGGCAGCAACTACCGCTCCGAGGCTTTCAACCGTCCGCCCTACAACCGTTACACCATTGTCCGCGCTCAGTTCGACAAGTGGTTTTCGAAGAAAGTGCAGGATGCCGGCGGCCTCGTCATCTGCGAGACCACGGTGCGTGAGTTGATCTTCGACGACGAGCGGGTGGCCGGCGTGATGACCGACCGCGAAGGTGGCGCCATCTATGCCGATCTGGTGGTGCTGGCCGACGGCGTGAATTCCACCCTGGCGCGCAAGGCGGGCTTCCACCCCGAACTCAAGCCCAAGGATGTCGCGCTGGCGGTCAAGGAAACCCTGTTTCTGGCCCCCGAGATCATCGATCAGCGCTTCAACCTCAAGGGCGAGGAAGGCGTGGCCATCGAAATGGGCGGTGCCATCACGCATGGCATGGTCGGGACCGGTTTCCTTTATACCAACAAGGAAACCCTCACCATCGGCGTGGGCTGCCTGCTGTCCGATTTCACGCGCGAGAAGATCCCGCCCTATGTCCTGCTCGAGCGCATGAAGGCCCATCCGGCCATTGCGCCCCTGATCGAAGGGGCCGAGCTCAAGGAGTACGTCGCCCACCTCATTCCCGAGGGCGGCTACAACGCTGTTCCCAAGCTCTACGGCAACGGCTGGATGATCGTCGGCGACTCGGCCGGACTGGTCAATTCGGTGCATCGCGAAGGTTCCAACCTCGCCATGACCTCGGGCCGGCTGGCCGGCGAGACCGCCATCGAGCTGCGCGCGGCCGGCAAGCCGCTGAGCGCCGCGAATCTCGCCCTGTACAAGCGCAAGATGGATGACAGCTTCGTGATGAAGGATCTGAAGAAATACCGGCGCTTGCCGGATGTGCTGCACAAGAACCCGCAGTTCTTCAACGCCTATCCCGAACTGCTCACCGGCGCCATGCACCAGATGATTCAGGTGGATGGCGAGGATAAGAAATCGAAAGAACGGGCGGTCCGGCGCAGCTTCGGCCAGCGTCGCGGCCTTTTTGGCCTCATGGGGGATGCCTTCAGACTGTGGAGAGCGTTCGAATGACACACATCAACGTGGAAGAAAAGCTGTTCCAGAACCGCTACAAGGTCGATGCGGGCCGCCCGCACATCCAGATCAAGGACGCGGATGTCTGTCGCAGCCAGTGCAAGTCCCAGCAATGCACCACCTGCTGCCCCGCCGGCTGCTACACCGCTGAGGGCAATGGCGCGGTCACGCTGATCACCGACGGCTGCCTGGAATGCGGCACCTGCCGCGTCATCTGCACCGACTACCGCAACGTGGAGTGGGAATATCCCCGCGGCGGTTTCGGGATTCTGTTCAAGTTCGGGTGAACCGGACGGGCACGTGCAAGCGGCCGGGGTGTTCGCCCAATGACAGCGGCTGCATCCGCCGCGCCGCCCTGCCCGTGTGATCGTCCTCCCGGCGGATCGAACCCGGGGCGACCCGGGCCGGGCGGGCGGATGCCGGACGACGCGGTCCCGGCCGCGCCCCAGTGAAGGAGAGTGAAGGATGGATGAGCGCGACGATTTGACGGCGCGCCCGGCCTATGGGGGCGCCGTCCATGGCCGGGTGCGTGAATCGCTGGAGCGGGCGGTCGCGAACTATTACGACGATCGCGAGGCGGCCAGCCACTGGCTCGAACAGGCGGCGGCGGCCGATCCGAATGCTCTGGCCGTCTATTTCGCGCGCTACAAGTTTCACTTCTATCGCAAGCAGCTGGCCCAGGCCGAAAGGGCAGCCCGTGAAGGCCTGGCCGCGGCGGCTGCCC
>DQBD01000073.1:0-203 GCA_003526065.1 Gammaproteobacteria bacterium
TCGAGATCTTCAGCGCCGGCCTGCGGCTGACCCCGGGCAACTGGCTGCTGCTGGCCGAGTGGGCGCGCCGGGCCGATGCCGGGCTGATCCCCAAGACACACGCCGGCTATGTCACCGTCGGCTATCGCCTGCGCCAGCTGCAACCGTATGTGACGTTTGCCAAGCTGGATTCGCAAACACACGCGCCGCAGGCCATCCCGACC
>DQBD01000073.1:466-3485 GCA_003526065.1 Gammaproteobacteria bacterium
CGCGCCGCAGGCCATCCCGACCGGCGGCCTGCCCGCGCCACAGGCCACCGCTGCCGATGCCGCCAACAGCGGCCTCGCCGCCGCCCTGCAGACCGCCGCGCCGTCTCAACAGAGCCTGGCGTTGGGGCTGCGCTGGGACGCGCTGAATGCAGTGGCGGTGAAGTTCGAATACCAGCACGTCGATCTCGAAAGCGATTCGACCGGCCGGTTCGGCAACGTGCAGCCGGCGTTCCAGCCGGGCGGCGATGCCGACCTGTTTTCCGTCACCGTCGATTTCGTGTTCTGAGCGCGCGGCCGGATCCCCACCATGATGTTGGCAAAACCGCTTCGGGTTCTCGGCATTGTCGGCGCGCTGATGGCAGGCACCGCAGATGCCCAGGTCGTCACCGTGGTGGCCGCGGACAGCCCGATCGACACGCTCAGCCGGCGCGAGGTGGCGAATATCTTCCTCGGCAAGGCCCGTCAGTTTCCCGACGGCCGCCCCGCCCAGCCCATCGACCTGCCGGAGACCTCGGCGCAACGCTCGGCGTACTACCTGGCCATCAGCGACAAGCACCCCGCGGACCTGAAGGCCTACTGGTCGAAGATGATTTTCACCGGCCGCGGGCAACCGCCACCGGTCGTCGACGACGCCGAGGCCATGAAGAACACCCTCGCCCGACAACCGAATGCCATCGGCTACATCGATGACGCGGCGCTGGACGCACGCGTCAAAGTCGTGGTCGTCCGCTGACGTCGGCTCACCGAACCCGGCCGACAACATGCAACCGCAACACAGTCCCACGCACCGAACCCACCGCCTGGGACGCCTGACCGAGCCACAGGTGCTGTTTCCGGCGCTCGCCCTGCTGCTGCTGGGCGTGCTGTGGTTCACCACTGCCAGCCTGGTGCGCCTGGAACTGGCCAACGCCCGCGCCGCCGCCGTCGCATCCACCCGGGAACTGACCGAGACCTACGAGGCCCAGGTCGTCAGGGCCCTGCGCGAGATCGACCGCACCCTGAAGCTGGTCGCCCATGTCGGCCGGGACGCTGACCCGGCGCAAACGTTGTCACAGCTGGCCGGGCACGGCCTGCTGCTGCCATCGCTCCTGTTCACGGTCAGCGTCGCCGATGCCCAGGGCACCCTCCTCGCCAGCACGAGCTCCGACGCCCCGTCACAGGTGGCCGGCCGGGACTATTTCGAAGCGGCACGAGGCACGACACGCCTGAGCATCGGCACACCGGCGCCGGGCGCGACGGCGGACGACTGGATGCTCTCGTTCAGTCGTCCGCTGCGGGACACCAGCGGCGACTTCAGCGGCGCGGTCATCATATCGGTCCCGGCGTCGTACTTCGTCAGCGGCTACGAAGCGGCCAAACTCGGCCGGGACGGCTTTGCCGGGCTGCTGGGCAGCGACGGGATCTTCCGCACTGGCCGCAGCGGCGACACCGTTACCGCCGGCATGAGAACGGACTACGCGCAGCTTGTGCCCGACAACGATGTCGAGCACCTCCCGGTGCGGCTGAACGTCAACGACTGGGACGGCGTGGAGCGCTACACCGCGGCCCGCGAACTGTACGACTTCCCGGTTGCCGTCGTCGTCGGTCTGTCGGCCGCCGAGCAGTTGCAGCCGGCCCATGCCCGCGGACGGACCTACCTCCTTCGCAGCACCGCCGCCAGCATCCTGCTGGTGGCGTTGATGGCACTGCTTGGCCGGCTGAGCTGGCAGCTGCAACAAAGCCGGCAGCGCGCCGCCCGCGAACAGATCGCCCACGCCGAACGCATCGAGTACATCGCTCAACACGACAGCCTGACCGGCCTGCCGAACCGCAGTTTCTTCAGCCACACGCTGCACCAGATGCTGGCGCTGGCCCGCCGCCATCAACGGCCACTGGCCCTGCTGTTTCTGGACCTGGACCGCTTCAAGCTGATCAACGACACGCTCGGCCACGATGCCGGCGATGCGTTACTGAAGGAAGTCGCCCGGCGCCTGACCGACGCCGTGCGTGCGAGCGATATCGTGGTCCGGCTGGCCGGCGACGAATTCGTGGTCCTGCTGCCCGAACAATGTGACGAGTCCAGCCTGACGGTCGTCGCGCAACGCATCCTGTCCGCCGTCGGCAAGCCCTACGATGTGTTGGGTCACCAGTTCCGGGTGACGGTCAGCGTCGGAATCAGCCGCTACCCGGACGACGCCGAGGACGAAGAATCGCTGATCAAGCATGCCGATGCGGCGATGTATCACGCCAAGGAAAGCGGACGGAACACCTTCCACATGTACGACCCCAGCGCGCCCCAGCCGTCCCTGGAGCGCCTGTCCCTGGAGTCGTCGCTGCGCCAGGCGCTCGAGCGGCACGAGTTCAACCTCCACTACCAGGAGCAGCGGGACCTGAACAGCGGCGAGGTAACCGGTGTGGAGGCCCTGCTGCGCTGGCAGCATCCCCAGCTGGGCCTGGTTCTGCCTCATCAGTTCCTGCCGCTGGCCGAGGAGAGCGGCCTCATCCTGCCCATCGGCCGATGGGCCATCGAAACGGCATGTCGCCACGGCGTGACCCTGCAAACCACCCACGGCCGGCCGCTGACGATGTGCGTCAACCTGTCGGCGCGACAGTTTGCCGACCCGCACCTGACGCAGGAACTCAAGAACATCCTCGATGCCAGCGGCCTGGAGCCCCAGCGACTCGAACTGGGCATCGCCGAAAGCGTGCTGCTGGCGAATGTCGAGCAGGCAATGACCGTGCTCGGCCGGATTCGCGCGCTGGGCGTGCGGGTCGCCATCGACAACTTCGGCGCCAGCTACTCGTCCTTGTCCACCCTGAACCGGTTCCGCTTCGACACCGTCAACATCGACGGCAGCGTGGTGCGCAATTACGAACACAGCCCCGAAGACCAGAAATTGACCGAGGCGACCATTGCCATGGGACGCAACCTGGCGTTCACCGTGGTGGCCGAAGGCGTGGAGACCGAGGACCAGGCGAAATTCCTGCGCGACCGTGCGTGTGACAAGGCCCAGGGCTACTACTTCGGCGCACCGGCCGC
>DQBD01000065.1:0-1956 GCA_003526065.1 Gammaproteobacteria bacterium
CCGGCGAGGACGGCTAAGAAATCATGCTGCGGGCCGACGCCGCGCCAGCGCTGTGGCAGGGCCTGCTGGCGGCCGGTGTGCCGCCGGCCGGGCTCGGTGCCCGCGACACGCTGCGCCTGGAAGCCGGCCTGCCGCTGTACGGCCATGACATGGACGACACGGTCACGCCGCTCGAATGCGGCCTCGCCTGGACCGTGCACTGGGAGCCGGCAACGCGCGACTTCATCGGCCGCGCCCCGCTGGAGGCCCAGCGCGCGGCCGGCGCGCCGCATCAGCGCGCCGGTGTGGTGCTGGCCTGTCGTGGCGTATTGCGTGACCAGGCGCCGGTGCTGCAGGACGGCCAGCAGATCGGCGTGCTGACCTCCGGCGGTTTCGGTCCGACGGTCGGCCGCGGCATCGGCATTGCCCGCGTGGCGGCCGGCACGCCCGCCGGCGCCTGTACCATACGCATTCGCGGGCGCGAGCTGCCGGCGCGACTGCTCAGTCCGCCGTTCGTGCGCGCCGGCGCGCTGCGCGTCGACCTGCCGCCGCTGGTCGACGGTTGATCGCATTCGCCACCCCGGCGGCCCGCGCCGCCGCTGTCATCCAGCAGGGAGAGCCGCCTTGAGCCAGGTGCCGGACACACTTCGTTACACCCGCAGCCACGAATGGCTGCGCCAGGAAGCCGACGGCAGCATCACCGTGGGCATCACCGACCATGCCCAGGCCCAGCTCGGCGACCTGGTGTACGTGGAACTGCCGGCGGTCGGCGACGCACTCGAGGCCGGCGCCGCCTGCGCGGTGGTGGAATCGGTCAAGGCGGCAGCCGACGTGTACGCCCCCCTCGGTGGCACGGTGGCGGCCGTGAACGCGGCCCTGTCCGACGCACCCGAACAGGTCAATCAGGACCCCTACGGCGACGGCTGGCTGCTGCGCCTGTCGCCCGGTGCGGCGCCTGCCGACACCCTGGATGCCGAAGCCTACCGTGCCCTGACCGAGGCCGGCTGATGCCGTTCATTCCGCACACGCCGGACGAGACGGCCGAGATGCTGCGCGTCATCGGCGCCGCCGATATCGCGCAGCTGTTCGACGAGATTCCGCCGCCGCTGCGCATCGACGGCCTGGCGGGCATCCCCGACGGTCTGCCGGAGTGGGAGGTGTCGGCGCTGCTGGCCGAACGCACCGCCGGCGACCGCAACCCGAGCTGCTTTCTGGGCGCCGGCGCCTACCGCCACCACATTCCGGCGGCCGTCTGGCAGCTGCTGTCGCGCGGCGAGTTCTACTCCGCCTACACCCCCTACCAGGCCGAGGCCAGCCAGGGCACGCTGCAGGTGCTGTACGAGTTCCAGAGCATGATCGCCGGACTCACCGCGCTGGATGTGGCCAACGCCTCCCTGTACGAAGGCGCCTCGGCCCTGGCGGAAGCCGTGCTGATGGCGGTACGCGCCAATGGCAAGGCAGGGCGGCGCATCCTGCTGCCGCGCACGCTGCACCCGGCCTACCGGGCGGCGGTGCGCAGCATCGTCCAGCGTCAGGGCATCGAACTGGTCGAGGTCGCTTACGACCCGGTCACCGGGCGCACCGTGCTGGACGACGTCGACTGGCACGGTGTGGCGGCCCTGGCGGTGCCACAACCGAACTTCTTTGGCGTGCTGGAAGACGTCGACGCCCTGACCGGACAGGCGCATGACGCCGGTGCGCTGGTCATCGGCGTGGTCAATCCGCTGGCCCTGGCCATCCTCAAGCCACCCGGCCAATGGGGCGACACCGGCGCCGACATCGCCTGTGGCGAAGGCCAGCCGCTGGGCATCCCGCTGGCCGGAGGCGGACCCTACCTGGGCTTCATGGCCTGCCGCCAGGCACTGGTGCGCCAGCTGCCGGGCCGCATCGCCGGCCGCACGGTGGATCGCGACGGCAAGGAGGGCTTCACCCTCACGCTGCAGGCACGCGAGCAGCACATCCGCCGCGCCAAGGCCA